>JBPCNM010000418.1:0-21328 GCA_051001255.1 Solirubrobacteraceae bacterium | reverse complement strand
TCCTCGTCCGGCGCGACGCGTGGGATGGCATCGGCGGGTTCGACGAGGCGCAGTGGATGTACGCGGAGGACCTCGACCTCTGCTGGCGCGCACGGCGCGCCGGATGGGAGGTGCGCTACGAGCCCTCCGCCCGCGTCCACCACGAGCTGAGCGTCGCCGCCGAGAAGGCCTTCGGCGACGCGGAGCGGCGCGCGGCGCGGATGATGCGTGCCGACTATGCGTGGGTCGCGCGCCGCCGCGGGGTGCCCACGGCCTGGGCGATCGCTGCGGCCTCGATCGGCACGCTGGGAGCGCGAACCGGGCTCCTGGCGCTTCTCGGGCGCCTGGCGCCTGGGCGCTTCGGCAGCGGGTCGAGCTCGAGCGCCCGCAGGCTCCGCCGGCATCTCGCCGCCGTCGCTTCGCTGGCGCGGCGGTGAGGATCGCTAGGAGCCGACAGGCTCGAGCGGCGGGTGCAGTCGCGGCGCTCGGCCGGCGGCGCTGCGCGCCGCAAACCGCAGGTAGCGCCCCATCTGCCGGAGGCGCAACGGGAGCTCTGCGGGGCGGCGCCGCGCGGTCCGGACGAGCTGGCGCGCGACGTTCCGGCGCTCCTGCGCGAGAGCCGGAGCCACCTCCGGCGCCCGCGAGCGCATCGCGGGGTCCATGGATATCCCCTCGAGCAGCCAGAGGCGATCGAGCCATTGGTTGGGGCTGAGACTGTCGACGAGGCTGCCGCGCCTGCGCAGGAAGACCGTGAGCTCCTCGTCGACGAAGCCGACGTCGTAGAGCGCCATCATGCGCATCGACATGTCCAGGTCGTTGAGCGCCTCGACGTGCGGGCTGAAGAGGCCTATCCGCTCGATGCTCGACCGCCGCACCATGATGGAGGAGGGCTCCCCCACCCAGTTCGCCGAGTCGGCGGCGCGCAGGTACTGCTGCAGCAGGAAGCGACCGTCGTTGACGCGCTGCAGACCGGTGAAGTTCCGGTGCAGGCGCCCGTACTCCTCGCGCCACGAGCGCAGGCCCTCGTCGCTCTCGTCTTCGAGCTCGATGCTGCGAGGCGCGAACACGAGGGCGACCTTCTCGTTCGCATCGAAGAGCTCGAGCATACGCTCGACGCAGTGCGGCATCAGCCGGTCGTCGGCGTGCAACGGCTTGATGAACTCGCAGCGCGAGAGCTCGAACGACCGGCTGTGGTTGCGATGGAACCCGATGTTGCTCGGGTTCTGGTGCAGCCGGATCCGAGGGTCGTCGTAGCTGTTGACGATCTCGACGGTGTCGTCGGTCGACGCGTTGTCGACGATGACGAGCTCGAGCCCGTCGTAGGTCTGCGCGAGCGCGGAGTCGATGGAGGCGCGAATCGTCTTGGCGCCGTTGTAGACCGGGATCGCGATCGAGACGCGTGGGGGGCCTGGAGTCATCGCCACGAGATGGTGACAGAGACGACCTGATCCGAACGGCGGCCATCGAAGGGCGGCGAGCAGATAGGCTCGAGCTCGCGGCGACCTACGTCATCGTCGATTCGCACGCAATGGAGGACTCGGCTTGACCCCCCACGACCACGCCGCATCCAAGCTCGACGACCCTGCCGATCGCGACGGGGAAGACCAGGCGCAAGCCTGCCCCGCCTGCCGTTCGACCGAGACGGAGATCTTCTTCGCCATGCGGCAGCTGCCGGTGCACGGCCAGGCGGTCCACGCCACCCGTGAGGCGGCGCTCCAGCTCACGCGCGGGGACCAGGTGCTCGCCGTGTGCCACGGCTGCAGCTTCGTCTTCAACACGGCCTTCGATTCCGGCCTGCTCGACTACTCGGGTGCCCACGAGGAGAGCCAGGCCTTCTCCCCCGCGTTCCGCGCCTTCATCACCGAGCTGGCGACGGGCTGGACCGCGCGCTACGACCTGGCCGGGGAGCTCGTCGTCGAGATCGGCTGCGGGAAGGGCGACTTTCTGGCGGTGCTCGCTGAGACCGGGGTGGGTCGGGCACACGGCGTCGATCCCGGGATCGACCTAGACCGCCTCCCCGAGGGGGGGCGAGTGACGGGCGAGCGGGCCTATTACGCGCCCTCGGAACTCTCGCGCTCGGCCGTCGCGGTCGCGTGCCGGCACACGCTCGAGCACATCCCGGACTCCACGGACTTCCTGGCCGACGTCGTCGCGGGGCTCGACCCCGAGCACTGTCGCGCCCTGCTGTTCGAGGTGCCCGACGTGACTCGCGTCCTGACCGAGGCCGCGTTCTGGGACCTCCAGTACGAGCACTGCTCGTCGTTCACCGCCGGAGCCCTGAAGGCGCTGTTCGAGCGCCACGGCCTGGAGGTCCTCGACCTGCGCCTCGTCTACGGCGGGCAGTATCTCATCGTGGAGGCCGATCCGACGCCGGGGCGCCGGACGCCGGAGGCGTACGCCGAGGTCGCGCCCCCCGAGGAGGTCGTGGCCCAATGCCACGCCTTTGCCGCCGCCGTCAAGGACAAGCTCGACCAGTGGACGGCGTGGTTCGCCGCACAGCACGAGGCGGGCCGCGAAACGGTCGTCTGGGGCGGCGGCGCGAAGGGGCTGGTGTTCCTCAGCAACCTCCCCGAGGACCGGGTACGCCGCGTGGTCGACATCAACAAAGGCCTCCACGGCGCATGGCTCGGCGGTGTCGGCGTGCCGATCGTGGCGCCGGATGAGCTGCGAGAGGACCCGCCCGACACGGTCCTGCTCATGAACGAGGTCTACCTCGACGAGGTGCGCCGCATGCTCGACGACCTCGGGCTCGCCGACGTCGAGCTGCTAGCCATCTGACCGCTCACTGCGCGAGAACTGTCGGGCGAGACGGCCGGCCGGCGCGCCTCCACCGCCATGCCCACCCGGCGATGCTCGAGGGGCACGAGGCCGGGAAGCGCCGGAACGGCGTGACCTCGGTGAAACGCAAGCTTTTCGATCTCCACCGGCCGCACCTCAAACTCCCGCTTCATCTCCCTCAATACGGTGCGGGCCGGCCGCAGGCGAACCGACGACTCGAAGAACGGTCCGAGCTGCCTGTACCAGAGGTCGAAGTCGGGCTCCTCGCGGCAGAAGTTCGCTCGCCCTGCCTTATGCCACCGCCGGGCAAGCGGACGCCGCAGCGACGAAGGCATGCGATGGTAGAGCGGGACGCCGAGATGTGGCTCGACCACGGTTTCTCGAACCGGGAAGAGATGGATGCCCACGCCGCCCCGCTTCGTGACGCGCGCCAGCTCCCGGACCGTCAGCCGCAGGTCCTCGACATGCTCGATCACCTGATTCGAGCACACGAAGTCGAACGTGTCATCGTCGAAGGGAATGCGGAAGTCATCTCCTAGGAGTCGAATGCGATCGCGCGCCCCAGCCGCCGTCCGGGCGCCCGATGTCTCGCGAAAGTCCTCGCTCCCGTAGTAGCTCTCGGCGCCCCAGAAATCGTAACCGTCGGAGGCCAGCAAGCCGACGAGTCGGCCGTCGCCGCAGCCGTAGTCTAGGCCGGACCCCCCTGTGCGCTTGTAGCGTTCGAGCATGAACTTCTCGTTTGCGGTCAGTGCCACGGCGCCCACCATACTTGTGGGCTGGGCGGTATCCGGGCCGCTTACGTCGTGACCCGCAGCGATCGCGACACGGCGGATCAGACGATCTGAGGGGTCGGTACCGGGAGGATGAACCGGCCCCCGGCCTCTCGGTAGGCGCGCTGCTGCCCGACGATCTCCTCGGCGAAGTTCCATGCCAGCAGCAGCACGTAGTCCGGGCGCTCCTCGAGCAGCCGCGAGGGCTCGACGATCCGGAGCCCGGTCCCGGGAGCCAGCAGCCCCTGCTTGTGCGGGCTGGCGTCGGCGATGAACTCCAGGCGCTCGGCGCCGATGCCGAACGTGTTCAGCAGCGTGCTGCCCTTCGCCGCGGCGCCGTAGGCGGCCAGCGTCGCGCCCTCGCGCTTGAGGCGGTCGAGCAGCTCCACCAGGTCGCGGCCCAGCCGGCTCACGCGCTCGCCGAAGTCGGCGTAGGTCGCCAGGTCGTCGACGCCCCAGCGCTGCTCGTCCTCGAGCAGCCTGCAGACCGCCGGCCCGCGCCGCGTAACCGCCGTGGAGCCGACGAAGAGGCGCAGCGAGCCGCCGTGGATGTCGAGGTGCTCGACGTCCTCGATCACGAGGCCATGGCGCCAGAACAGGCGGTCGAGCGCCGTCAACGAGTAGTAGTGCAGGTGCTCGTGGTAGATCGTGTCGAACTGGAGCTCGTCGAGGAAGTCCTTGACGTACGGGCTCTCGGTGACCAGCCGGCCGTGCTCGCCGATGAGGGTCGCGATGCCCGCCGCGAAGCCGTTGAGGTCCGGGACGTGGGCCATCACGTTGTTGGCGTGGACGACGTCGGGCCGGTACCCGGCGGCGACGAGCTCGGCGGCCACCTCGCGGCCGAAGAAGTCGCAGCGCGTGGGGATGCCGCGGGCCTCGGCGACCGCGGCGATGTTGCGCGCCGGGTCCACGCCGAGGACGGGCACGCCCGCGTCTCGGTAGTGCTGCAGCAGGTAGCCGTCGTTGCTGGCGATCTCCATCGCCAGGCTGCCGGGACCCAGGCGGCGCTCGGCGACGAGCCGCCCCGCGATCTCCTTGGCATGGGCGACGAGGCTCGGGATCACCGAGGAGAAGTACGGATAGTCGCCGAACAGGAGCGCCGGCGAGACGGACTCGGTTATCTGCAGGAGCGAGCAGCGCGGGCAGAAGGCGAGATCGAGGGGAAAGCGCAGCTCGTCGCACCCGGCGTCGGACTCATCGGGCGGCGGTGTCGCCCGGCGCGTCGTCCAGCCGGTCGCGCGCCTCGAGGAGCTCACGCATCTCTCGGAGCGTGAAGCCGAGCGGCTTCATCCGCCGGATCAGCGCGAGCCGATGCAGATGATCTTCGGTGTAGAGCCGGAAGCCGCCGTCGGTCCGGGTCTCCGGGACCACGAGGTCCATCTCCTCGTAGTAGCGAATTGTCCTGAGCGACAAGCCCGTTCGCTCGGCTACCTCGCCGATCTGCAGCAGGCGCTCCCGTGGGGTGGCGTCGAGCATGTGCACGGCGAGCGTATCGACCAGAGGAGTGGCGAGGAGGAGCTAGTCTGGATCAGGTGACGGCACGACACAGGGGCGCGCTGCTGGCCGGAGCGTGCCTCGGCGGCGCGGTGACCGTCTGGGCGGTCGTGTTCCACGTTGGAGGCGTGGCCCGGTTCGACGGCCGCCTGCTCGACGCCTTCCGCGGGCTGGGGCAGCCGGGCCTCGGCCCGATCGACACCGCGCGCGTGCAAGCGCTCGTGGACCCCAAGCCCTTCCTGCTCGCCTCGGAGCTGCTCGTCGCCGCGGCGCTCGTCCGCCGGCGGCCTACCGTGGCACTGGCGGTCGCCGCCATGCTGTTGTGCGCCAACCTCACCAGCCAGGTCCTCAAGCCGCTCCTCGCGGCACCTCGCGGTTGGGGCGTCGACCCATCGTCGTGGCCCAGCGGCCACGCCACCGCAGCGATGACGCTGGCGCTCTGCGGCCTGCTCATCGCCCCACGGAACTGGCGCCCGGTCGTGTGCGCCGCCGGGGCGGTCTTCGCGCTGGCCGTCGGCGGCTCGATCCTCGTCGAGGGGGGGCACTTTCCCAGCGACGTCCTGGGCGGCTATCTCGTAGCCGGCGTCTGGGCAGGACTTGCGGTCGTGGCGCTCGACCTCATCGAGGTGCGCCGGCCGGCGCTCGCGCGACTTGCACCCACCCCGCGACGGTGGCAGGTGCGCGCGGCGGCAGGCGTGGCGACCGGGGTTGCCGTCGGTGTGGCGATGTGGCAAACCGGCGACGTGCCGCAGTTCGTGACGGACAATACGAAGTTCGTCGTCGTGGCGGCCGCGATCGCCCTGGGCTCCGCGGCGCTGGTCGCCGGTACGCGCTCGTCGCGTCGCCGGCCGGTCGCCCCACGCTTCAGGTGACGCCGCGACCAGGGATCGCGATGCGGTGCTCAGGCCGCCTCGACGGCCTTCGAGCGGCGGCGGGCCAGCGCGCGGAAGATCGCGCTCGGCCGCAGGCGCTCGGGGAGGAGGTCGAGCCGGTCGGCGACGGGCAGGTAGATCCCGAAGTAGAGGACGATGTCGAGCAGGCTCAGCAGCGCCGCCACGGGCCGGTCGTCCGGTGGGCTGATCACGAGCCAGGACAGGACGACCGGCACCGCCGCCAGCAGGGCCACCGCGGCCGGGGGGCCGACGGAGCCGACGTAGTCGCGAACCGGGATGCCGTGGGCGCGATGGAAGTACGCGATGTAGACGAGCGCGCCGGTCACGACGCCGATGACGGCGCCGGCGACGACGCCCCAGATGTCGAAGAACGGCGCCAGCGCCAGCATCAGCCCGATCGTGAGGATCGCGGTGAACGCCGAGACCCCCGCGATCATCGCCGCACGCCCCTCGCCGAGGGCGAGGGCGTAGGCCACCCCGGTGCTCAGGTTCGCGCAGTTGGCAAGCGTCAGGATGACGAACAGCGCGAGCGAGTCGTCTGGGATGTCCCCCAGCCACGCGGCCAGGAGGGCGGGCGAGCTCGCGCACAGGAAGATCAGCAGCGGGTAGGACACCGACAGCGAGCGGACGTTGTAGCGGCGGTAGAAGTCGGCGATCATGCCCGGGCCCTCGTTGACGATGCGTGCCGTCGCCGTCGGGACCATGGCCGACACGCTCATGACCGCGACGGACTTGGCGGCGAGCACGGCGCGGCTGGCGATCTCGTAGGCGCCGGCCGCGCGCACGTCGATCATCAGGGCGATGATGATCTTGGCCGCCTGGCCCGCGCTGAGGTCGGCGATCCAGGCGACCTGGTTCTGCGCCGAGAAGGCGAGCGTCTCCTTGACCAGCGGTCGCGGCGGGAGGCGCAGGCGCAGCCTGCCGACCACGTTGCGCATGGCGACGAGGCCGAGGCCCAAGCCGACGACGCCCGCCGCCACGTTGGCGAGCGCATAGGGCACGAGATCCCGTGAAAGGGCCAGCGCCGCGACGCTGAACGTGAAGTTGACCGTGTTGAAGCACACCTCGGCGATGTTGGGCGGGACGAACTGCTCCATGCCCTCCGGCACCGCGCGCATCACCGAGCGGCTCGCGTTCAGGACGGAGATGCCGACCGAGGAGAGCAGCACGATGCGCGTCTCGCCGGTGGTGAGCACGTCGTCGAGCGCGCCGGCCACGGTCGGCGCGGCGAAGTACGCAGCGATGCCCGCCACGAGGGCCACGCAGCCCACCGCGACGAGCCCGAGCGTGAACAGCTGCTCGACCGCCCTGCGATTGTCGCTGGCGTGATAGAAGGCGATGAAGCGGCCGAGGCCGCGGGTGATCCCGAGGTCCATGAGGCCCGCGTAGGACGCGAAGGCGCCCGTGACCGCCCAGACCCCGAACTGCGCCAAGCCGAGGCGCCAGAGCATGATCGGCGCCACGACGAAGCTGAAGACGTAGCCGGTGACGAGCGCGACGGTCGCGGCGGCGGTGTTGCGGAAGAGCACGGTCTCAGTCTCGTATTCGTCGGGTCGTCGGCGTATGGGCCACGGCCGCTCCGGCGCAGGCGCCGACGAGCATCCAGAGCCAGTACTTCGTCTGGGTGTTGATCGCGACCTGGAACAGCCCGAGGAAGTTCGCGAGCGTGACCGCGGGGATCAGCGCCCAGGGCTGTCCGCGCAGCTTCCAGAGCACGCTCGCCACCGCCAGTCCGACGCCGATGAGGCCGATCATCCCGGCCCATCCCCACTCGGCGGCGGTCGCGAGGTAGGCGTTGTCGATCGACGACGCGGCGCCGTCGATGCCCGAGCCCAGAGGCGAGTCGGGGAGACCGAAGAAGGCGATGCCGTCGCCGCGCAGCGCACGCCGCAGGAGGATCTCCCGGAAGTCGTTGGATCCGGCGAGCGAGTCGTCGCTGACGAGCCGCAGCACCGACTCGTTCAAGCCGCTGCCGTAGAGGACCAGGCCGCCGAGCACGACCACGGCGGCGAGCGTCCACAGCAGGCGGGCGCGCGTCTGACCCGTGGTGACGGCCAGCGCGATGATCACGACGCCGATGCCGAAGATGAGCCAGCCCGTGCGCGAGTAGGAGAGCGCGAGCATCGCGGCGCCCGCCACGATCACCAGCATCCAGATCCGGCGCGCCGCCGCCTGCCGGGTCATCACCGCCGCCCCGAGGGCCAGCAGCATCGCGGTGCCCGCGAACTGCGACAGCGAGATGGCCTGCCCGAACGCGCCCTCCCCCCGCTGGACGCCGAAGCGGTTCTGCACCTCCCCCCAGACCGCGCTCTCCACGGGATTGAACTCGAGCGAGGAGAACAGGTTGATCGACGTGATCGCCTCGTAGAGCACGAACGGCAGGGAGGCGAGCGTCGCCGCGGCAAACGCCCGCGGCAGCCAGGTGGCGTCGAGGCGCGGCACGAGGAGCCGCATGGCGAGGTAGGGCCCCAGCGTCGTGAAGACGACCGTGATGAACTCGCCCCGCTCGCGTGACTCGAAGAGCACGGCCAACGCGAAGAGCCCGAAGAACCCGGCCATCGCGAGGTCGACCACGTTGAGCCGCACGGTGTCGCGCCCCAGGAAGACCAGAAGCAGCAGGCCGCCGGCGGCCAGCCAGCCGGCGAGCACGCTCGGATGGGTGACCAGCGGCCCCGCCGCGGGGGCCGCGTAGACGGGGACGAGCGTGAGCGCGAAGATCGAGACGAACCCGACGGCCTGCGGATGCGTCACCGCCGTGGCGACGCCGATGCCGGCCACCACGAGTCCGACCGCCGCCACAGGCTGGACGGCCACGACGAGCCCGAAGATGACCAGTCCCGCGCCCGTCAGCAGCGGTATGAGGGCCCGCAGCACGCGCGGCGGACGGGAGAAGAGGGGAGCGAGCGTTGACACGGGTGTGGCGAGCGTCAGGGCAACGGCCCACTCTGACACGCCGACGGCGGCATCGACGCGGTCGCCGGCCCGTTCGGACGAATGGACGAGTCCCCTACGGATCGGCGAGCAGACCGTGGTTGATCTCCGCCACGCGCGACCGGCTGCAGTGCGAGCGGATCCTCTCGGCCGCCGCCCGGCCCATCGCGGCGCGGCGCGCCCCGTCGGCCAGCATGGAGTCCGCGACACGCACGAAGGCGTCGACGTCCCCGACCTCGTAGAGCTCGCCGTTCTCGCCTGGGACCACCACGTCGCGGACTTCGCCGACGTCGGTCGCGATCACCGGCAGCCCGACGGCCATCGCCTCGCAGAGCGCGATCGACAAGCCCTCGGAGCGCGAGGGCAGGACGAACACCGCAGAGTCGGCGTAGAGCCGCCCGACGTCGGCGACGAAGCCGAGCAGCTCCACCGTGTCCTGGAGCCCGAGCCGATCGACCTCCGCGCGCAGCTCGGCGTCGAGCCGACCGCGCCCCGCGATGGCCACGCGGAGGTCCGGATGGCGCTCCTTGAGCGCCGCGGCGGCCGCCAGCAGATCCTCCAGCCGCTTGCGCGGGATGAGCTGGGAGGCCGTGACCAGGTGGTACCGCGGCGAAGCGGAGCGCGGCATGTCGAACAGCGCCTCGTCCACCCCGGCGGGGAGGACCACGACGCGGTCGGGGCTGACGCCGCGCGCGACGAGGTCGCGCCGCGCCTCCGAGCCCATGACCGCCACGACGTCGGCGTGGCGGATCGCCCACACGAGGATCCGCTCGAGCGGGCGGACGGGTCGCGACAGCCGCCCGAGCACCTTGTTGTCCGACATCCAGCCGCCGCCGACCCATTCCCGCGGGCCGCCGATGAGGTGGATCAGCACGGGCCGGCGCGTCAGAGTCCCCACGATCAGCGCAGTGAGCCCATGCGGCACCAGGTTGTAGGCCAGCACCCACCGGGGGCGCTCGCGCGCGGCGACCCACAACGACACCGCGAGCTTGGCCCCGGCGCGGCCGAGCAGCCGCACCAGCCAGGCCGGCGGCACGACGGTCCGAAGCTTCTTCAGCACCGGTGCTGCCACGTCGGCGACGAGCGTGATCGCGCCCACCTCCTCCAGGTCCGCGATGGGTGCGATGTGCGCCCGGAGCTGGTTCGGGTTGAGCGTGACGGTCACCAGCAGCCGCCGGCCGGGACCTGACTTCGCCGGCGCTGTACCCCGCCTCATGCCCCGAGGCGGCGCACAGAACATTCGCTTAGACACCAAGTTTCGGCTCGGACCGTCGTTACCATCACCAGGGCTCGCCTGAGGTTCGCTCTTTCCCTGCTCGACGCAGGACCTCTGGCATGCCGGACGCCCTCGTCCATCCGTCCTTGCAAGCGATCACGACACTGGAGTCAAGCATGAGGATTCTCGTCACCGGCCATGACGGCTACATCGGAACGGTGCTGACGCCGTTCATGCAGGCCGCCGGCCACGAGGTGGTCGGGCTCGACATCGGACTCTTCAGCGAGTGCGCCTACGGCGAGGTTCCCTCGATCGAGACGCTCGACGTCCGCGACGTGCGCGACGTGCGGCCCGAGCACCTCGAGGGCTTCGATGCGGTCATGCATCTCGCCGCGATCTCGAACGACCCGGTGGGCGACCTCAACGCCGACGTCACGTACGCGATCAACCACCGCGGCAGCGTCTCGCTCGCCGAGGCGGCCAAGCAGGCCGGCGTCCCGCGCTTCATCCTCTCGTCCTCCTGCAGCTCCTACGGCGCGGCCGACGGCGACGTGGCGCTCGACGAGCACGCCGACTTCAACCCGGTCACGCCGTACGGCGAGTCCAAGGTCTACGCCGAGCGCGACATCCGCCCGCTCGCCGACGAGCGCTTCACCCCGGTCTACCTGCGCAACGCGACCGCCTACGGGCTCTCCCCCCGCCTGCGCGGCGACCTCGTGGTCCACAGCCTCCTCGCCACCGCCCACACCATCGGCGAGGTCCGGATGGAGAGCGACGGCAGCTCCTGGCGCCCGTTCGCCCACATCGAGGACATCTCGCGTGCCTTCCTCGCCGCCCTGGAGGCGCCGCGCGAGGCCGTCCACAACGAGGCCTTCAACATCGGCCGCGACGAGGACAACCTCCAGATCCGCGACCTGGCCCTGATGGTCGAGGCGACGGTGCCCGGCAGCACGGTGACCTTTGCGGACGGCGCCAGCCCGGACAAGCGCTCCTACCGCGTCTCCTTCGCCAAGGTGGCGGCCCAGCTGCCCGGCTTCCAGCCGCAGTGGACCGTGCAGAAGGGCATCGAGGAGGTCTACGAGGCCTACAAGACCCGCGGCCTCACGCTCGACGACTTCAGGACGTCGCGCTTCCAGCGCATCAAGCGGGTGCTCGAGCTCAAGGACGCGGGGCTGCTGGACGACGACCTCCGCTGGCTCGCGGGCGTGCCTGCGCGCGCGCAGGCCTAGGCGCGCATGTCGTCGAAGGACACCCCGACGGAGCAGATCCCCGTCGTGATCCTGGCCGGTGGCCTGGGCACCCGCATGCGGGAGGCCACCGAGTCCGTGCCCAAGCCGATGGTGGACATCGGCGGCAAGCCGATCCTCTGGCACATCATGAAGCTCTACGGTCACCACGGTCACCGGCGCTTCGTGCTCTGCCTGGGCTACAAGAGCTGGCAGATCAAAGAGTACTTCCTCCGCTATCGCGAGCACCTCAGCGACGTGACCGTGGAGATCGGCAACGGGCACGGCGTCACGTTCCACAACCAGCCGGCCGAGGAGAACTGGGAGGTGACGATGGCGGAGACGGGGCTGATGAGCGGCACGGGCGCGCGCCTGCGGCTCGTGCGCGACTACATCGACACGGACACCTTCATGTTCACCTACGGCGACGGCATCGGCGCCGTCGATCTCGAAGCGCTGCTCGAGTTCCACCGCTCGCACGACAAGATCGGGACGGTCACCGGGGTGCACCCGACGTCGCGCTACGGGGAGATGCAGGTCGACGGCCGAACCGTGACCGAGTTCAACGAGAAGCCGACGCAGCCCTCGGGCTTCGTGAGCGGCGGCTTCTTCGTCCTGCAGCGCGAGTTCCTCGACTACCTGGGGGACGAGCCGGACCTGCTGTTCGAGCAGGCGCCGCTGCAGTCCCTTGCCCGCGACGACGAGCTGGCGGTCTTCCCGCACGAGGACTTCTGGATGGGGATGGACACCTATCGCGAGTTCACCGAGCTCAACAAGCTGTGGGCCGGCGGTCAGGCACCTTGGCGCGTCTGGGACAGGGACTAGGGCCCGCCGTGCGCTTCATCGAGACAGAGCTGAGCGGCGCGTTCGTCGTGGAGGCGGAGCTGCGCGAGGACGAGCGCGGCCACTTCGCCCGGGCGTTCGACGCATCGCTGTTCGAGCAGCACGGGATGAACCCCGTCAACGCCCAGAGCAACCTCTCCCACAACCACCGCCGCGGGACCATGCGAGGGCTGCACTACCAGCTCCCGCCCGCGACGGAGACGAAGTTCATCCGCTGCGTTCGCGGCGCGATCTACGACGTCATCGTCGACATGCGCCCGGAGTCGCCGACCTTCCGGCGCCACATCGGGGCGGAGCTCACCGCGGCGAACGCGCGGGCGCTCTACGTGCCCGGGATGTTCGCGCACGCGTATCTCACGCTCGAAGACGACAGCAGCGTCATCTACCAGGTCGGCGAGTACTACACGCCCGGCCAGGAGCGCGGCCTGCGCTACGACGACCCGGCGCTCGGCATCGAGTGGCCCGTCGAGATCGCCGTGATCTCGGAGAAGGACCGCTCGTGGCCGCTCTTAGAGTCATCGGTCAGACTGACTTGATGCTGCTGGTGGACAACGCGCTGCGCCGTCGCGCGGCGGAGCAAGCGCCCGTCCGGGTCGCGATGGTGGGAGCGGGCTTCATGGGCCGGGGGGTCGCCAACCAGATCGTCAACTCCGTGCCCGGCATGGAGCTCGTGGCCATCTCCAACCGCCGCGTCGACTCCGCCCGGCGGGCGTACGCGGAGGCCCGCGCGCCGGAGCCGGCCATGGCCGCGAGCGAGGCTGAACTGCAGGCCGCGATCGCCCGCGGCCTGCCGGTCGTGACCGACGACCCTTCGCTGCTCTCCCGGGGCGAGGGGATCGACGCGATCCTCGAGGTCACCGGCTCCGTCGAGTTCGGCGCCGAGGTGGTCCTCGACGCGATCGCCCACGGCAAGCACGTGGTGGTCATGAACCCCGAGCTCGACGGGACGGTCGGACCGCTGCTCAAGCTGCGCGCCGACGCGGCGGGCGTCGTCTACACCACCAGCGACGGCGACCAGCCCGGCGTGCAAGGGAACCTCTATCGGTACGTGCAGGGGCTGGGCCTCACGCCGCTGCTCATGGGCAACGTCAAGGGCTTGCAGGACCCGTACCGCAATCCGACCACGCAGGAGGGCTTCGCGCGCCGCTGGGGTCAGAATCCCTATATGGTGACCAGCTTCGCCGACGGGACGAAGATCGCCTTCGAGCAGGCCACGGTGGCCAACGCGTTCGGGTTGACCGTCTTGGCGCGCGGGATGACGGGCCTCGACCACGACGGGCACATCGACGAGCTCACGCGGCGCTTCGATGCTGATGAGCTCCGCGCGCACGGCGGCGTGGTCGACTACGTCGTGGGCGCTCGCCCCGGGCCGGCCGTCTTCTGCCTTGCGATCCACGACGACCCAAGCCAGCAGCACTACCTCAACCTCTACAAGCTCGGCGAAGGCCCGCTCTACTGCCTCTACCAGCCGTATCACCTCTGCCACTTCGAGACGCCGTCGTCGCTCGCGCGGGCCGTGCTCTTCGACGACGCGACGATGGCCCCGGACGGCGCCCCCCGCGTCGAGGTCGTCGCGACCGCCAAGGTCGCCCTCGGCCAGGGGCAGACCCTGGACGGGCTGGGTGGCTACCTGACCTACGGGGAGGCGGAGCGCGCATCGACGACCGTCGAGGAGCGGCTGTTGCCCATCGGCATCGCGGAAGGGTGCCGGCTCGTGCGCGACGTGCCGCAAGATCGGACGCTGACCTACGATGACGTGGAGCTCCCACCAGGTCGGCTCGTCGACCGCCTGCGCGCCGAGATGGCGCAGCGGTTCGGCCCCGAGCCGGCGGTCTCCGCCACACCGGTCAGCCAGGTCTGATTCGAAGGAGGAGCCTCATGATCGCGGACGCACCCACACTCTCCCCCGCCGTCTGGGCCGCACTGGCCTGCCCGGCGTGCGGCGGCGCGCTGGAGCGGGGTGAGGGGGCGGTCGCCTGCGCGGCCTGCGGCGAGACCTATGCCGTCTCGGACCGCCACGTCGACCTGCGCCTGCGCACGGCCAAGCAGGTCGAAGTCCCTCTCACCGTCAGCCCGCTCGAGGAGACGGCCCGGCGCCGCCGGCGCCCCGCGCCGATCCCGCTCAACCCCTCGGGGCTGACCGGCGTCGATCCCGACGCCTACCCCGGCAGCCTGTCGAACGGCAACGGCCTCACGCGCGAGCTCGTCAGCTGGTTCCCGAGCGCCGCGCCCGGCGGCATGATGCTCGACATGGGTTGCGGCGACCGCCGCTGTGAGCCGGTCATGCGGCTCTCCGGCCACGAGTACGTGGGCATGGACATCGAAGGCGACGAGCCCGACATCCTGGGCATCGGCGAGGCGCTCCCGTTCCGCGACGAGAGCTTCGACTTCGTCTTCACGCTGTCGGTCGTCCCGCATACGGCGCACCCGCTCGTCGTGATGCGCGAGATCCACCGCGTGCTGCGTCCGGGGGGTCGCTACGTCGGCACGGCGGAGTTCCTCGAGCCCTGCCACATGCAGTCGCGTCACCACGTGACGGCGCTCGGCGTTCAGGATTGGGTGGACTTCTCGGGCTTCGAGCTCGTGCAGCTCGAGGCGAACGACCGCTGGCTCGGGATGAACTCCCTGCTGGAGATGGGCTTCTACCCCCGGCTCTCGTGGAGCGTCAACCGTCGCGTGGCGCAGGCGCTGGCGGGCTTCCATCTCCTTCAGACGCGCAAGCAGCGGAGCCGGCCGAGCACGGCGCCGCTCGGGCACGGGCTCCCCGAACGCGTGACCGGCGGCTTCCGCTTCGTCGCCGACAAGCCGGCCTGACCCGAGGTGGGGGGCTAGGCTGCAGGCGATGCACTCGTCCCCACCGCTGTCGGCCGGCGAGTGATCGGTCGCGACTTCTGGCGTGGCCGCCGGGTGCTGATCACCGGGCACGCGGGGTTCAAGGGCGCGTGGCTGGCGCTCTGGCTCCAGCGCCTCGGCGCCGAGGTGACGGGCTTCGGCGGCCGCTCGGCGTCGCGACCGCCGCCTCACTCCCTGTTCGCGCAGGCGCGCGTGGCCGACGGGCTCGCCGATTCCCTCGACGGGGACGTCCGCGACCCGGCGGCGGTCGACGCGGCGCTGCGGCGTGCCCGCCCGGAGGTGGTGCTCCACCTCGCCGGCCGTACGCAGGTGCGGCGCTCCCTTCGCGATCCGGTCGACACCTATGCCATCAACGTCATGGGGACCGTGCACGTGCTCGACGCGATCCGGCGGCTGGGTGACGACGTCCGCGCCGTGATATCCGTCTCGTCTGACAAGTGCTACGCCAACCGCGAATCGGAGTGGCCTTACCGCGAGGACGAGCCGCTCGGCGGCAAGGACCCCTATTCGTCTTCCAAGGCGTGCCAGGAGCTGGTGACCGCCGCGTTTCGCGATTCGCTCTACGCCGGGCGTGGCGTACGCGTCGCGACGGTGCGCGCGGGCAACGTGGTCGGCGGTGGCGATTGGGCCGAGGACCGCCTGGTGCCCGACCTCGTGCGCGCCGGCCTCGCCGGGACGCCCCTGCAGGTACGTGCGCCGGAGGCGGTGCGGCCCTGGCAGCACGTGCTCAATCCGCTGTGCGGCTACCTCCAGCTCGCCGAGGGCCTGTGCGGCGACGACGGCTCGGCTCTGGCGACCGCGTGGAACTTCGGGCCGCCCGACGCCGAGGGGCGCTCGGTGCGGTGGGTCGTCGAGTACCTGCGCGAGCGCTGGCCGGGCGGGATCGAGGCTCGCTTCGGCACGGGCGAGGTCCTCGAGACGAGCATCATGCGGCTCGACTCCTCGCGCGCGCACGTAAGGCTTGGCTGGTCTCCGCCCTGGGACCTCGCGTCGGGCCTGGACGCCACGGTCGCCTGGTATGTCCGCCGCCACGACGGCGAGGACGCCCGGGACCTCTGCGAGGAGCAGATCGACGCCCATGCCGATCGGTCGAGGCAGCGCCCGACCTTCGCCTGATCCACTACCCGAGACGCTCGAGCGCCGCGGCCTCACGCTCCTCCGCCGTGTCGGCGAGCCGCTCGAGCGCCGCCATCCGGTCATGCATCCCCTGGGTGAGAGGCAGCCCGGCCTGCTCGAGGATCCGCGCCCACCGGTACACCCAGTCGAGGGTCCGCAGCGTCTGGACGATGTTGTTCATGCGGGCGGTGGCGATCCGCTCGGGCTGGGCGTCGAGGTCGGCGATGATCTCGCGGAGGTCGTGCGCCTCGAACGGGATCTCGATCGTGGCGTCCTGCCACGGGAAGCACTCGTCGTACTCCTTGACGCCGGGTCGGCTGCCCAGCAGCACGGCCCCGCCGCCGATCGCCTCGAAGTAGCGCGAGGACAGCGTGTCGTCGCCCTTCGCCCGGTCCAGATTCTCGCCCGGCCGGTAGGAGAAGAAGTAGCGGCTGCGCTTCAGCGTCTCGGCGACGAGCGTTCGGTGGGCACGATGGTCCTCGAGCGGCACGTTGAAGACCGTGTCGTAGATGTAGAAGACGCCATCCTCGCGAGCCAGCTCGAGCGCGACCGCGTGCGTGACGTCCGAGCGGCGGCCGTACTGATACAGGTCCACGGTCCGCGGCGGGACCAGCGGATACGGGGAGAACCGCAGCGCGTCGACGCCGTGGCCCATGAACTCCACCGGGCAGCCGACCATGGAGGCGACCGACTCCATCGGCGCGGCGTTGAAGAGGTAGACGCGGTCGAAGCCGAGCTTGCGCAGAAGCTCGAGGTGCCGCCGGTTCTCGGCCTCCTCCTGGGTGTAGTGCTCGCCGACGAAGCAGACGGCCTGCTTGCAGCGCTCACGCCAGCCCTTCAGGCGCTGGATGTGCGGGATGTCGGACGGGAAGGCGAAGAACGCGAAGAAGAGGTCGTACTCGCCGGTGATGGCCACCTCCTCGATGTTCACCTCCAGGGTGCCGCGACGACCGACGCCGCGGTTGATGCGGTAGACCGCCCGGCTGAAGGGCGTCTGCGGGCCGAGCCGGGGCGCGACCACGTCGCCCAGGCCGACCTCCACACCCACGTCCTCGAATTCGTACTGGAGCGCGTGCCACTTGCGCGCGATGACGTTTCGCTCCGAGTACACCAGGACCTGCGGGCGGCGGCGGCCCGGATCAGCGGTTGTCATGTCCGGGTAACGATGCCAGAGGCCGCGGGCTGGCGCGGCCACGCCCCCGGCTCATGGCGCGGCCCGCAGTTGCCGATGACAGGCTTGCGGAGATAGATTCGTTCATGGAAGAGATGGATACACCGACCACCACGTCAGAGGACGACTTCCCCGCCGCGAGCGTCGCCTCGCCGGCCTGCCGCTTCTGCGCGGCGCCCCTGACGATCTCGATGGTCGACCTCGGGATGTCGCCGCTCTGCGAGAGCGTCGTGCTGCCCGAGCAGCTCGACGCGATGGAGCCCTTCTACCCGCTCCACGTGCGGGTCTGCGACCGTTGCCTGCTCGTGCAGCTCCCGGAGTACGTCAAGCCGGAGGAGATCTTCACGGAGTACGCCTACTTCTCGGGCAACTCCGACAGCTGGGTGGCACACGCCCGCCGCTACGCCGACCTCATGGTGGCCCGCTACGGCCTCGGGACGGACGATCTGGTGGTGGAGCTCGCCAGCAACGACGGCTACCTGCTCGGACACTTCGTCGCGCAGGGGATCCCGGTCCTCGGCGTCGAGCCGGCGGTCAACGTCGCCGCCGTCGCCGTGCAGCGCGGGGTGCGGACGCTCAACCGCTTCTTCGGCGCCGGCACGGCGCGGGCCATCGTCGAGGAGCATGGCCACGCGAGCCTCGTCCCGGCCAACAACGTCCTCGCCCACGTCCCCGACATCAACGACTTCGTCGAGGGGATCGCGATCCTGCTGGGCGACGGGGGGGTCGCGACGCTCGAGTTCCCGCACGTGATGCGGCTCATCGCGGACAACCAGTTCGACACGATCTACCACGAGCACTACTCCTACCTCTCCCTCCTGACGACCGAGCGGATCTTCGCGGCCCACGGGCTCGAGCTGGTCGACGTCGAGGAGCTCCCGACGCACGGCGGCTCGCTGCGGATCTTCGCTCGCCGCGTGGGCAGCGGCCGCGAACCGGTGAGCCCGCGCGTCGAGGCGCTGCGCGACGCCGAGCGCGCGGCCGGGCTCGACGGCCTGGACGGCTACCGCGGCTACGGCGCGCAGGTCCAGGCCACCAAGCGCGAGCTGCTCGATTTCCTGCACGGCGCCCAGCGCGACGGCCGGCAGGTCGTGGGCTACGGCGCCCCGGGCAAGGGCAACACGCTGCTCAACTACTGCGCGATCCGCGCCGACCTGCTCCGCTACACGGTCGATCGCAACCGCTACAAGCAGGGGACCTACCTGCCTGGGACGCACATCGGAGTCCACGATCCGGCGCACCTGGCGGAGACGCGTCCCGACTACATCCTCATCCTGCCCTGGAACCTCCGCGACGAGATCGCGGAGCAGCTTGCCTACACGCGTGAGTGGGGCGCCCGACTCGTCGTTCCGATTCCTCGCCTGGAGGTGTTTGCCCCATGAAGGTCGTCTTGTTCTGCGGTGGACAAGGGCTTCGGATCCGTGCGGCGTCATCGACCGTGCCCAAGCCCCTCCTCGAGGTGGGGGATCAACCGATCCTGCTGCACCTGATGAAGTACTACGCCCATCACGGGCACACCGACTTCATCCTCTGCCTGGGCTACAAGGCGCACACGATCAAGCAGTACTTCCTCGACTACAACGAGGCACTGCACAACGACTTCGTGCTGTCCGCGGGCGGTGAGGAGGTCGAGCTCCTCAACCAGAGCATCGACACCTGGCGCATCACCTTCGTCGACACCGGGCGCTCGAGCAACGTCGGCGAGCGGCTGGCCGCGGTGCGCCCGCATCTGGAGGGCGAGGAGTACTTCATGGCCAACTACGGCGACCAGCTCACCGACGCCCCGCTCCCGAAGATGATCGACAGCCTGGTCGAGAGCGACAAGGTCGCGAGCCTCATGTGCGTGAAGCCCACCTACTCGACCCACATCCTGTCGCTCGGCGGAGGCAGCCAGATCACCGGTGTCGACCGGATGGACAACGGGTCGATCTGGATCAACGGGGGCTTCTTCGTCTTCCGCCACGACATCTTCGACTACATGCGCGACGGAGAGGAGCTCGTGGAGCAGCCGTTCGCGCGCCTGATCGCTGAGAATCGACTGATGGCGTACCGGCACGAGGGCTTCTGGGCGCCCATGGACACGCTCAAGGACAAGATGACCCTCGACGCGCTGGCCGAGACGACCAGGCCGCCGTGGGCCGTGTGGTCCACTCCGCTGGACCCGGGGCCCCCGCCGCTGGAGGTCGTGTCGTTGCCCGAACGCCGGATGCAAGACCACGCCGCGTAGGCCGCGATGTTGGGCCTGGATCTTCCCGGGCACCGGGACGAGCCCCTCCGGGTGCTCGCCCTGGGCTGCCATTCCGACGACATCGAGATCGGTGCCGGCGGGCTCCTGCTGCGCCTCCAGGAGGTGCGCCCGCAGCTCGAGGTGCACTGGGTGGTCTTCAGCGCGCATGGGGCGCGGCGCGAGGAGGCGCGCTCGAGCGCCGGGGACCTGCTCGACCGGGTCGCAGGCCTGCAGGTCGATCTGCACAGCTTCCGAGACGGCTACTTCCCCTACGAGGGCGCCGACGTCAAGAACGTCTTCGAGGCGCTCAAGGACTCCGACGCGCCCGACTTGATCCTGACGCATCACCGGCAGGATCTCCATCAGGATCACCGCTTGGTGTGCGAGCTGACGTGGAACACCTTCCGCGACCACCTGGTGCTCGAATACGAGATCCCGAAGTACGACGGCGACCTCGGCCGGCCCAACGTCTTCGTCCCGGTCAGCGAGGAGCACTGCCGGCGGAAGGTAAGCGTGCTCATGCAGCACTTCGGCACCCAGCGCGACAAGCACTGGTTCAGCGAAGACCTCTTCCTCAGCCTCATGCGCGTGCGCGGGATGGAGAGCCGCTCCGCCACCGGATACGCGGAGGCCTTCCACGGACGCAAGCTCGTGCTCTAGGCGCTACCGGTCAGCTCGCCGGACAGGCGACCGGGGTGCGGCTGCCATGGGCTACGCAGCGGTCCATGCGCCGCGGCGGGTCGCCGCGGCGGATCCGGAAGCGCGTGTACTTGCCGTAGGTATTCGGCTGCGTGATGAACACCTCCAGCACCGCACCCGCCCCCATGACGCGGCGCAGCTCCCGGAAGCGCCCGGAGCCACGGCGCCGGCGCACGTTCCACGGGCAGCCGGGCCCGGTACAGCGCACGCGGACGGTCGCCGCGCGTGGCGACCGGACCGAGAGCAGGCGGATGCTCGTCTTCGAGCCGACGACGCTCCCGGCCAGCCGGACGCGGGTGGAGGCGGCGATGCGCCTCAGCACCGGCGATGCCGCGGCGGAGCTCGGCGCAGCCGGCGCGCTGGGCGGTGCACTCGGGCCGGCGGGCGGTGCGGACGTCGCCACCGGGGGCGCGGAAGACGGCGCAGGCGCGGGCGCGGAGACCGTGTCCTCCGGGCCGAAGACGTTGCCCGACCAGATCGAGAAGCCCCACTGGGTCGCGCGCCGGACGCCGGTGAGACGGACGTAGCGCGCGCTGCGAGCCGCGAAGGCGGACTGCACGACCACGTGATCGCGCTCGAGCTCTCCCGGCAGCGAGCCCTCCTCGGCGACCGAGAAGCTCACCCCGTCCAGCGACGTGCTGACCCGGTAGCGCGCGGGATAGCCGGTCTGCCAGTCCACCGTGACCGCGTCGACGAGCCGCGAGCCGCCGAGGTCCACCTGCCAGTACTGGCCGTCGGCGAACGCCGATCCCCAGCGCGTGTCGGCGCGTCCGTCGTTCGCCTTGTCGGGAGTGCAGATCCGGAACGCACACGGCCCGCCGCGCTGGTCCTCGACGGTCGAGGCCGAGGCCGGACGTCCGAGCGCCTTGTCCTCGCGCGCCACCTGCGCGGCGGCCAGGTCGACCACGACCAGCGACCCGAGCAGCCACAGCGCCGCGAAGAGCACCGCGGCCCGGCGGCGAGCTAGCGGGCGATTTCGGGTTGCTCATCTCGATCTCCAGGCGCGCGAACCGCCGGACCGCCCGGCGCCGCAGGCAAGGTAGCGCCTGCCGCACGCAAGTAGAAAGGTGTGTCGGACAGCAGACGCTACGCGCCCGGCGCGAGCGAGCTCGCCTGGCAGGCGAAGCTGCGC
>JBPCNM010000417.1:0-6231 GCA_051001255.1 Solirubrobacteraceae bacterium | reverse complement strand
GGGCCCGCCGCTACGCCGACTGGGAGGCCACTACGCGGGCGACGATCCGCGCCACCGCCGCGACGTCCGCGATCGCCACGCGCTCTTCCACCGCATGCGCCAGCTCGATCCCCCCGGTGCCGACCATCACCGCCGGGATCCCGCGCCCGCAGAATAGGCGCATGTCGGCGCCCCACGGCACGCCGGCCACCGGTGCAGAGCCGCGCTCGGCGGCGACCGCGTCGCGCACCCGCGTGACCCACGGGTGGGCCGGGTCGGTCTCGCCCGACGCGAACGCGCCGCCGGTCCAGGCGATCTCCACGGGCGGGTCCTCGCCGTCCGCCGCGCGCACTGCGGCCTCGAACCCGGCGCGTGCCGCCGCGGGATCCTCCCCCACGCGCACGCCGACACGGCCCTCGAAGTCGAGCCGGTCGGGCACCGAGCTCGACCATTCCCCCGCCGCCACCCGCCCGACGGAGATCGGATAGGGCAGCTCGAGCGCGCGCATCGCCGGGTGGGCGACGCCGGCGTTGATGCGCTGCTCGTGGGCGGCGAGCGCCGCGTGGACGCCCACGTAGCGGTCGATCGCCGAGCGGCCCTCGAGCCGCACCGCGGCGTGGGCGCCACGGCCGCAGACGGTGCCCGCGAACGTGAGCGCGCCCGCTTGGGCGCAGACCACCGCGAACCCGGTGGGCTCGGGGATCAGGCAGGCGTCGAAGCGGGCGTCGCGCTCCAGCTCGGCGAACGCGCCCAGGCCGCCGTCCTCCTCGGACGGCACGCACAGGAGCACCACCTCGGGCGTCTCGGTCCCCGCCGCGCGGAGCGCGGCGAGCGCGTGCAGCGCGGCGATCACGCCGCCCTTCATGTCGACGGAGCCGCGCCCGTGCACGCAGCCGTCCGCGATCGCGCCGGCCCACGGCCCGTGGCGCCACGGCTGGGTTCCGACGGCGACGACGTCGACGTGGCCGCAGAGGCACAGCCGCCCCGGCCGGGTGCCGCGCAGCGTCACCGCGAGCGTGAGCAGCTCCGTGCGGGGCGCCTCCTCCCCGGGGTGATCGGGGTGTGCGCGCAGCGCGGCGAGGTCGTGCTCGGAGAGCTCGGCCTCGAGCCTCAGCGCCTCCGCCCGGGCGGCGAGCCACTCGAGCACGGCTCGCTCCTGCCCCGTGACGCTCGGGATCCGCACCACGTCGGCGAGATCGCGGACGAGCGCGGACTCGTCGACGGTGACCGGCGGTCCCCCACCGGCCCGCGGTTCGTCGCGGCCGCTCATCGCCACCGTCTCAGCCCGCCGCCGCGCGTCACGCCGCCCACGTCGCCTCCAGCACGCGGCGCCAGTTCGCGTGCGCGACCTTCGGCAGGTCGGCCTCGGCGAAGCCTGCCGCGCGCAGCGCGTCCAGCAGCGCGGGCAGTCCCGTGACGTCGCCCAGCGGCGCCGGCATCGTCGCGCCGTCGAAGTCCGAGCCGAGCCCGACCGCCTCGACGCCCGCGACCTCGGCGACGTACGCGGCGTGGGCGGCGACCGTGTCGAGCGGCGTGTCGGCGTCGTCGCGCCCGTCGGCGCGCAGGAAGCCGACGTGGAAGTTGATCCCGACGAGCCCGCCGCGCTCCCCGATCGCGCGGAGCTGGTCGTCGGTCAGGTTGCGCGGCGAGGCGCAGAGCGCGTGCGCGCCGGAGTGCGAGGCGACCAGCGGCGCCGCGCCGAGCTCGGCCACCTCCCAGAAGCCGCGGGCGTTGAGGTGGGAGAGGTCGATCAGGATCCGCAGCTCGCCGCACGCCCGGACGAGCGCGCGGCCGGCGTCCGAGAGCCCCGGGCCCTGGTCGGGGGAGCCGGGGAACGCGAACGGCACGCCGGTCGCGAACGCGTTCGGGCGGCTCCATACCAACCCGAGCGAGCGCATCCCCGCGGCGTGCAGGACGTCGAGCTCGTCGAGTCCGGGCGCGATCGGCTCGGCGCCCTCGAGGTGCAACACGGCGGCGACGCCGCTGCCGCCTGTGCCCGTCGCCGCCGAAGGCGAAGACTGGGTATCGAGGTCGGCGACGTCGCGCACCACGCGCAGCCGGCCGCCGGCGGCGCGCTCGAGCCGGAGCAGCAGCGCCACCTGGCCCAGCGCCTCGCCCAGCGCCCGCGGCTGCTCGATCGGTGCGAGGTAGGCGCCGGACTCGTAGGCGTCCTCGGGCGGCCTGCCGGTGAACACGGCGAAGCAGCCACCGGAGAGGCCGCCGCGCGCGCAGCGCGGGAGGTCGAGGTGCCCGAGCCCGTCCCCGGCGAGGAACCCGCGCGCGGCGCCGCGGCCCGCGCGTTGCAGGCGCGAGAGCGCGTCGTTGTGGCCGTCGAAGACGCGGATCACGCACGGAAGCGTCGCACGGGCGCGCGAACCGCGCCGCGTGGGCGGCTACGCCGCGGGCGTCGCCATCAGCCGCTCGACCTCCGCGGCCGGCATCGGCTTTGCGATCAGCCGTCCCTGCACGCGGTCGCAGCCCAGCTCGCGCAGGCGCTCGAGCTGCTCAGGCCGCTCGACGCCCTCGGCGACGACGGTGAGCCCGAGCGCGCGCGCCATCTTGACGATCGCGGAGACGATCGCCGAGTCCTCCTCGTCGCGGCCCAGCCCGGCGACGAACGAGCGGTCGATCTTGAGCACGTCGAGCGGGAAGCGCTTGAGGTAGGCGAGCGACGAGTAGCCCGTCCCGAAGTCGTCGAGCATCAGCCCGAGCCCGTACTCGCGCAGCGACGCCAGCACGGTCATCGGCGCGTGCGCCTCCTCCATCAGCACGCTCTCGGTGATCTCGAGCGCGAGCGAGCCGGGCGCCAGCCCGTGGCGCGCCATCACGTCGGCGACCCGCGCCGGGAAGGCGGCGTTGGCGAGCTGGCGCGGGCTCGCGTTGACGCACACCAGCAGCGGCTCGGCCCGCGGGAAGCGCCGCTGCCAGGCGGCCCCGTCGCGGCAGGCGGCCGTCAGGACCCAGTCGCCCAGGGCGCCGATCAGCCCCGAGTCCTCGGCCACCGGGATGAAGTCGACCGGGTCGAGCAGGCCGCGCTCGGGATGCTGCCAGCGCACGAGCGCCTCCACCGCCGTCACCGTGCCGCCCGCCAGCTCGACCACCGGCTGGTAGACGACGCGCAGCTCGTCCTGCTCGATCCCCCGGCGCAGCTCGTTCTCGGTGCGCAGGCGCAGCAGCACGCGCTTGCGCAGCACGTCGTCGAACAGCTCGTAGCGGCCGCGGCCGCGCTCCTTGGCGCGGTACATCGCCGCGTCGGCGTCGCGCAGCAGGTCCTCCGGCGCGGCCTCGGCGCTGTCGGCCAGGGCGATCCCGATGCTCGCGGTGATGAAGTGCTCGCCGGCCGCCAGCACGAGCGGCTGGGTGATCGCGTGCGCGACGCGCTCGGCGACGCGGATCGCCTCGTGCGCCCCGTCGAGCTGCTCGCAGACGACGAGGAACTCGTCCCCGCCCAGCCGGGCGACGGTGTCGGAGGGGCGTACCGCGTCCTGCAGCCGCGGCGCGAGGGCGATCAGCAGGTCGTCACCCGCCTTGTGCCCGAGCGAGTCGTTGACGAGCTTGAACTGGTCGAGGTCGGCGAGCAGCACCGCGACCGCGCGGCCGTCGCGCCGGCGCCGGGCCAGGGCGCCCTCCAGGCGGTCGAGCGCGAGCGCGCGGTTGGGCAGCCCGGTGAGCGGGTCATGCAGCGCCCGGTGGCGGACCTCCTCGTCGACCAGGTTGCGGTCGACCGCGCTGGAGACGACGTTGGCCACGGCGAGCAGGAAGTCCGCCTCGTCGGCCGCGAACCGGCGCGGGATCCGGGAATGCGCGCCGAGCACGCCCCAGACGCCGCCGCGGGGCGCGATCGGCACCGTGACGCCGGAGCGGATGCCGGCGTCTGCGAACGTCCCGGGGAACGCGAAGCGCGGCTCGTCGGCGATGTCGGTCGTGACGACGGGGCCCGGCTGCCCCAGCGTGTAGCCCAGCTGCGTCTCCGGTCCCGACGTCATGAGCGCGCGCCGGACCTGGCCCTCGGGCCAGCCCGTGCCCGCGGTGAGCCGCAGCGCCGATCCGCGCGGGGTGATCTCGAGCAGCTCGCAGAATTCGAGCTCGAGGGTCGCGGCGACCGTCTCGGCCACGCGGTCCATCACCGCCTCGAGGTCCTGCTCCTCCAGCGCAAACCGGCCGAGCGCGGCGACCGCCGCCTGCTGGCGCGCCTGGCGCTCGATCGCCTCCTGCGCCGCGCGCTGTGCGGTGATGTCCTGGATGTGCGCGTAGAACCAGCCGCCGCCGCGGCGGGGCGCGACGAAGATCGACTCCACCGCCGCCCACACCACCTCGCCGTCGGGGCGCAGGTAGCGCTTGACGAAGTGCTGGTGGCCCGTGCCGGCCCGGGCCCGGTCGACGACCGCGCGGCTGCGGGCGATGTCCTCGGGGTGGCTGGCCTCCGCGGGCGAGCGGCCGACGAGCTCCGCGCGGCTGCGCCCGAGCGTCCGGCACAGGGCGTCGTTGACCTCCAGCCAGCGCCAGTCGCCGCTGATGATCGCCATCCCGACGGGCGAGTCCGCGAAGCCGCGCCGAAAGCGGTTCTCGCTGTGGCGCCGCAGCTCGGCGAGGTGCCGCGCGAAGAGCCCGAGCGCGATGCTCCCGCAGACGACCACGAGCCAGCGGCCGGCGAGCGCGTCGGCCACGACAGTATCGGGCTCGCCCGCCGCGAGCGCGACGAGCACGCCGCCGTAGAGGAGCGCCACGGTCACCACGACGATCACCGCCTGGCGCTGCGGGCCTGACGCGAACGCGTACGGCGCGAGGCAGACGTAGAACAGCGCGAAGCCGCTGGCGGGATCGCCGATCGCCAGCAGCGCGCCGGAGATCAGCAGAGCGGCGACCGCCATAACGCCGGTTAGCAGGGTCCGCGGCGCGCGGTCGAAGCGGCCCCCCAGCAGCAGCGCCGCCACTACCCAGGTCGCCACCACGAGCCCGACCACGGCTGCGTCATGCGCCCGCGCGGGATGCGGGAGCGCGACCCAGATGAGCACCATCGCGGCGCCCCCGCCGATGAGCCACCCGATCGCCCGCGCCTGAGCGCGGCGTCCGGCGGACTGCGCCTCCATCCGCCGACGGTACTCGACGGCGGCGCCCGTGGCTAGGCGGCTGGGCGCCCCGCGACTCGTGCGATCCACGCGCGCAGGTTGGCGTGACGGTCCTCCAGCGCCAGCCGCTCGTGCAGGACGACGTGGAATCGCTCGTCGTCGCCGGGCGCGATCTCGACCGCGTAGCGCAGGAACGGCCAGGCCGCGCAGTCGGCGGCGCCGAACGCGCCGAACAGGTGCTCGCGGCCGTCGAGCAGGCCCTCGAAGAGGTCGAGCCGGCGCCGCATCCGCGCGGTCCAGCGCGCGACGTCCTCGCCCTCCCCCTCGCCACGCTCGAGCGCGTCGACGATCAGGTTCGGCTCGCGCTTCCAGGCGCGGTTGAACCAGTCGAGGAAGACCTCGACCTCCGCGCGCGCGGCCGGCTCGGCCGGAAACAGCGGCGGCGCCGGGAAGCGCTCCTCCAGGTGGTGCAGGATTCGCGTCGAGTCGGTGACGATCCGGTCGCCGTCGATCAGCACCGGAACGAGGTTCTGGCCGCTGACCTCGCGCAGCGGCGAGCGGTCGGCGGGGTCGATGTCGATCCACTCGACGTCCAGGCCCTTGTACGCGAGCGCCAGCGCGACCCGCTCGACGTTCGTGGAATAGGGGAAGCGGTAAAGGCGGAGCATGCGCGTGAAGGGTGACGATCGCTTCGCGTGGGCGCAATTCCGATCGCTGGTGGAGGCCAGCAGCGCTGCTTGCAAGCGCGCTGCTCGCCGGCGTCGCCCTGGCCGCCTGCGGCGGCGGCGAACCTCGTCGGGCCGGTCGGGATCGCGTCCGGTTAGGCTCCGCCTGTGACGGCCGGGTCGCTGCGACTGCCGGATGGCGCATCGATCCGCGTGCGCGGCTGGCAACCGCCTGACGCGGTCGCCCGCCGCGGCTCGATCCTGCTCGTGCACGGCCTCGGGGAGCACAGCGGGCGCTACGCGCACGTCGCCGCGCGCCTCGCCGCGCTCGGGCTCGAGGTGCGCGCGTACGACCACCGCGGCCACGGCGGCTCGGACGGCACGCGGGGCGGCGTGCCGCGCGCCGACGCGCTGGTCGACGACCTGGGCGTGGTGTTCGAGGACCTCGGTGCGGCGGGCGACGGCGCGCCGCCGTTCCTGCTCGGCCACAGCGTGGGCGGCGCCGTGGCGGCCCGGGC
>JBPCNM010000416.1:0-4333 GCA_051001255.1 Solirubrobacteraceae bacterium | reverse complement strand
CGCTCGCGCCGTTCGCCGACGCCGCCGCGGGCTCGGGCGCCGGCGGCGAGCCGCTCCTGCTCGGCCTCGACGCGACGGGCCCGCTGTTCGCCGTCGACCTCGACGCGCCCGCGCCCGGAGGCGACCGTGCGCCCCTGATCGCGGCAGGCGGGCCGCGCGGCAGCGGCGCCGAGCGACCGGCGCCGGCGGCGGGTCCGCGCCCCGTCGCGCTGCGCGAGGCGGTCGCCGTGCTGCCCCAGGACGAGGGCGGGCTGGTCGCGTACGTCGCCGCGCTGTGCAACTGGCACCGGCGCCACCGGTTCTGTGCCGCCTGCGGGGCGCCGTCAGACCTCGCCGAGGCCGGGCTGCTGCGCGTCTGTCCCCGCTGCGGGACGCAGCACCACCCGCGCACCGACCCCGTCGTGATCATGCTCGTCACCGGCGAGGACCGCGTGCTCCTCGGCCGCGGGCCGAGCTGGCCGCCGCGGCGCTACTCCGCGCTGGCCGGGTTCGTGGAGCCGGGGGAGAGTCTGGAAGAGGCGGTCGTCCGCGAGGTCGCCGAGGAGAGCGGCGTGCAGGCCGGTTCGCCGCGCTACGTCGCCTCTCAGCCGTGGCCGTTCCCAGCGTCGCTCATGCTCGGCTTCGAGGCGCCGTGGATCGGGGGCGAGCCGCGCCCGCAGGAGGACGAGCTCCAGGACGTGCGCTGGTTCAGCCGCGGCGAGGTCGCCGCCGCGGCGGCCGACGACGTCGACGGCTGGGGCGGGACGCCCGACCCGGCCGAGCCGGACGCCACGTCGCTGCTCCTGCCGCCGCGCCTGGCGATCGCACGGCGGCTGCTCGAGCGCTGGCTCGAGCCGTAGCGGCGTTCGCCCGGTGTGGCGTCAGGCGGCCCAGGCGGCGCCCACGGCGGCCACGTGGCGTACGTCGGTGCCGCAGCAGCCGCCGAGCACGCGCACGTGCGGCAGCCGTGGACGCAGCGCCGCGTGGTCGGCGGCGAGCGCGGCGGGATCGCCCATGTCGAGCTCGGTGGCCTCGTCGAGCTCGGCGTGGCTCTTGGCCGACGCGTTCGCGCGCAGCCCGGCGATGCGCTCGACCCAGTCGTCACCCGCGGTCAACACGCCGGCGAAGTGCGACGGGTGCGCGCAGTTGACCATGTAGTACGCCGGGGAGCCGCCGGTGGCGGCGTCGACCTGTGCGATCGCGTCGCCCAGCGGCTGCCCGCTCGGCAGCCGCCCGTCGGTCTCGAGCGTGAACGAGATCACCGCGGGGACGCCGGCGGCCGCGGCGGCGCGCGCGATCCCGATCGCCTCCTCCGCGTAGGTCATGGTGAGCCCCGCGACCGTGTCCGCGCCGGCGAGCGACGCGACCTGCGGGGCGTGGTAGGCCTCCGCCTCGGCGGCCGACATCTGCGTCCCGGCGTCGTACCCGTCGCCGCGCGGGCCGACGCAGCCGCTGACGACGATCGGCGCAGGCGCGTCGCCGGCCTGCGCCCGCAGCTGCTGCGCGAACGCGACCGCTTCGCGGTTGACGCGGTCGAGCGCCGCGGCGTCGTAGCCGAGCTGCACGCCCCAGTCGGCATTGGCCCGCCACGTGACCGTGTCGAGGACGAAGCCCGCGCTCTGCTCGCGCGCGAGCGCGAGATACGAGCCGAAGTACTCGCGCAGCGTCGCGCGGCCGTCTTCGTGC
The DNA here is from genome assembly GCA_051001255.1 of Solirubrobacteraceae bacterium. Classification (GTDB taxonomy): domain Bacteria; phylum Actinomycetota; class Thermoleophilia; order Solirubrobacterales; family Solirubrobacteraceae; genus DASQMT01. The sequence continues at coordinate 2,668 of JBPCNM010000416.1, read as the reverse complement.
GCGAGCAGCGTGAACGCGGCGAACGCGGGCAGGTCGATCCCGCGATGGAAGATGAGCGTCGTCTCGAGGCCGCCGTCGGTGAGGAAGACGCGGTCGCCGGAGAGCTGTGGCAGCGGATGCGACATGCGATGAGGACGGCGCGAGACGCCGGATCATTCCCGGCGAACGTAAAGAAGGCCTGACCCCGTTTAGGGTACGCGGTCGTGCGCGCATCGCTCGTCGCAGCCCATCCGTCCGTCGCCCCCCACCTCGACGCCCAGCTCGCGGGCGCCGCGCGAGGAATATCGGGATGGACCTGACCTTCTCCGCCCGCGAGACCGCGTTCCGCGACGAGCTGCGCGCCTGGTTCGCGGCCAACGACCCCGGCCCAGAACCGCCGACGTCGTCGACGAGCACACGTGAGGACGACGCCCACTTCGCCTGGCGGCGCGACTTCCAGGGGCGCCTGCACGAGGGCGGCTGGGCCGCCCCGCACTGGCCGCGCGAGCACGGCGGCCGCGACGCGAGCCTGACCGAGTCGGCGATCTACTTCGAGGAGCTGGGCCGCGCCCGCGCGCCGCTTCCCGCCAACGTCCTCGGCCTTCTGCTGGGCGGCCCGACGCTGATGGTGTGGGGCAACCAGGAGCAGCAGGACCGCTTCCTCGGGCCGATCCTGTCGGGCGAGGAGATCTGGTGCCAGGGCTTCTCCGAGCCCGAGGCCGGCTCCGACCTTGCCGCGGTCAAGACGCGCGCGGTCCGCGACGGCGACGGCTGGATCGTCACCGGCCAGAAGGTGTGGACGAGCGGCGCGCAGTACGCGAGGTGGTGCATGCTCGTCGCCCGCACGGACCTCGAGGCCGCCAAGCACAAGGGCCTCACGTACTTCCTGATGGACATGGACCAGGCCGAGGTCCAGGTCCGCCCGCTGCGCCAGATCACCGGCGAGTCGGAGGTCAACGAGCTCTTCATCGAGGGCGCCTGGATCCCCGACGAGCACGTGATCGGCGGGGTCGGCAACGGCTGGAAGGTGGCGCTCACCACGCTCATGAACGAGCGCGCCGGCCTTGCCTTCTTCCTCCAGGTCCGGCTGCGCCAGCTGCTCGACGACCTGATCGACGAGGCGGCGGCCCGCGGGCTGCTGGAGGACGACGTCGTGGCCGACAAGCTCGGCGCGCTGCACGTCAAGGCCGAGATCCTGCGCCTGACCGCGTATCGCGGCCTGGCCGCGATCGAGAAGTACGGCCAGCCCGGCCCGGAGGGCTCGCTGACCCAGTGGATGTGGTCGGACGCCAACCAGCAGCTGACCCAGCTGGCGGCCGAGCTGGTCGGCCCTGAGGCGCTCGTCGCCGGCTCGCGCTGGGGCTACGAGCTGTTGCGCGCCCGCGGCAACTCGATCGAGGGCGGCACCACCGAGATCCTGAAGAACATCGTGGCCGAGCGCGTGCTCGGCCTGCCGCGGGCGCGGTGAGGAGAGCGCCGTGAACTTCGACTTCAGCGAGGACCAGCGCACGATCAAGGCGACCGCGCGCGAGCTGCTCGCCAGCCGCTCCCCGTTCGAGCGCGTGCGCGAGGCCGCCGAGCGCGGACGCTACGACGACGGCCTGTGGCGGGAGCTGTGCGAGCTGGGCTGGCCCGGCATCGCGGTCGCCGAGGCGTACGGCGGCCAGGGCCTCGGCGCCGTGGAGCTGGCCGTCCTGCTCGAGGAGCTCGGCTACGCCGTGGCGGCGACGCCGCTGCTCGGCAGCGTGCTGGCCGCCACCGCGATCGAGCACGCCGGTACCGACGAGCAGCGCGAGCGCTGGCTGCCCGGCCTCGCGGTGGGCGAGCTGGCGGGTGCGTTCGGCGGCGTCGGCGGACTGGTCGCCGACGCGGCGGACGCCGACGTGATCGTGTTCGTCGAGGGGGGCGCGCCGCTCCTACTGGCCCGCTCGGACGCTGATGTTGACGCGGTCGAGGCGATCGACCCGACGCGCCGCTACGCGCGCGTCCAGGGCGAGGGCGCTGCGCTCGCGGGCGATGTCGAGGGCGCGCTCGGACGCGCCGGCATCGCCGTCGCGGCCGAGCTGGTCGGCGTCTGCCAGCGCGCGCTCGACATGACCGTCGCCTACGTCTCCGAGCGCAAGCAGTTCGGCGTGCCGGTCGGCGCGTTCCAGGCGGTCGCGCACCGCTGTGCGCAGATGCTGCTGCACACCGAGGGCGTCCGCTCGGCGGCCTACTTCGGCGCCTGGGCGGCAGACGCCGCGCCCGAGCGGCTGGCCGAGGCCGCCGGCCTGGCGTGCGCAGTCGCCGGCGAGGCGGGGCGCGAGGTGACGGGCTCGGCGATCCAGGCCCACGGCGGGATCGGGTTCACCTGGGAGGCCGACGTCCACTGGCTCTACAAGCGCGCGCAGCTCGACGCCGCGCTGCTCGGCCCGCCAGCCGGCCATCGCATCCGCCTCGCCCGCGGCGTGGCCCGGCAGCGCGCCGCCGGCGCTCCAGCGGCGTAGCTGGTGGACCTCGATTCCCATGGCCCTGATCACGCTCTCCGCCCCCTACGGCGCCGGCGGGAGCCAGATCGGTCCGGCCGTCGCCGAACGCCTCGGAGTGCCGTTCGTCGACCGGGCGATCCCGACCAGCGTCGCGGAGCGGCTCGCGGTGCCGCTGGTCGAGGCCGTGGACCGTGACGAGTCCGTCGGCAGCTGGCTCACCC
>JBPCNM010000415.1:0-8265 GCA_051001255.1 Solirubrobacteraceae bacterium | reverse complement strand
TCGCAGCACGGCCCTTCCGGCGCGGGCGGCTTGGCGTCGCCGAAGTGGCGCAGGATGCCCGCGCGCCGGCACGCGTCGCCCTCCACCCACGACCACACCGCGCGGTACTGGCGCCAGCGCGCCCGGGTCCCCTCCTGCGCGGCGGCCTTGCACAGCGTCAGCGCGCGACCGTCCCAGGCGCCTGTGACCCGACCGAGGACCCGATCCGGCGCCGACGGGGCGGGCTGGACGACGCCGATCCGGGCGAGGTGCCCGACGATCGCGCGGACGACCTCCTCGTCACAGCCGGCGAAGCGCGCGAGCCGCTCGACCGGCACGTCGAAGCGGCCCGCCTGGCTGCCCGCGACCGCCCGCTCCCCCGCGGCCGCCGCGCCGCCCGTGAGCGCGCGTGCGACCGCCTTGAGCGCCGGCTCCTCGACCGTCGAGCGCTCGATGAAGAACACGTGCAGGCCCTTGTCGCGGGCGGAGGCGAACAGCAGGCAGCGGGCCGGCCCGCCGTCGCGCCCCGCGCGCCCCGCCTCCTGGTAGTAGGCCTCGATCGAGCCGGGAACCGCCTCGTGGCAGACCGTCCGCACGTCGGCCTTGTCGACGCCCATGCCGAACGCGTTGGTGGCCACCACCACGTCGACCTCGCCGCCCATGAAGCGCCGCTGCGCCTCGGCGCGCGCGTCGCGCGCCAGGCCGGCGTGGTAGGCGAGGACCGTCGTGCCCAGCTCATGGCCGAGCCGCACGGAGAGCTTGTCGCATTCCGCGCGCGTGCCCGCGTAGACGATCGCCGGAAGCGCCTCCGCTGTGGCCAGCGCCGCGGCGATGCCGCGGTGGCCCGCCTCCTTGGTCGCGCACGGGACGACGACGAACGAGAGGTTCGGGCGGTCGAAGCCCGTCGCGACGCGGACGGGATCGCGCAGCCCCAGGCGTGCGACGATGTCGCTCGCGACGTGCGGCGTGGCCGTCGCCGTGGAGGCCACGATCGCCTCGGCGCCCAGCCAGCGCGCGGCGTCGGCCAGGCGGAAGTAGTCCGGGCGGAAGTCGTGCCCCCACTGCGAGACGCAGTGCGCCTCGTCGACCACGAACAAGCCGATCTTCGCCTGCCGGATGCGCTCCAGGAAGCCCGGGGAGGAGAAGCGCTCAGGCGCGACGTAGAGCAGCCGCGCGCGGCCGGAGACGGCACGATCGAGCGCCCCGCGGTTGGCGGCCGCGTCCTGCTGGGCGTTGACGAGCGCAACCTTGCCGGGGGCGACGCGCTCGAGCGCCTGCACCTGGTCCTGCATCAGCGAGAAGAGCGGGGAGACGAACAGCGTGAGGTCGGCGCGCATCAGCGCGGGCAGTTGGTAGCAGAGCGACTTGCCCGAGCCGGTGGGCATCACGACCAGGACGTCGCGCCCGGCCACGGCCGCCGCGACCGCTTCGCGCTGTCCGGGCCGAAAGCCGGAGAAGCCGAAGACCTCGCGCAGCGCCGCCCCGAGCTCGGTGGCTTGTGCGAACGGCCGTGGCGGCTCAGGCCCGAGGCCGGGAAGCGCGGGGGCGATAAGCGGGTCGGTGACGAGCGGCGAGGACACGGGCGGACGACCATAACCCGTGCTGCGGTCGCCACGGGCGTCGTCTCCCGAGCTGTCGCAAAGACGGCACGAAGTTGGTACAGAGGCGCGCTGGAGCACCCGAGATCGCCGCCTTCTCGGCGCGTCGTATCCGTTGCTGGCCGACGGCGCCGGCTGGGCTAGTGCTGCACCACTGGCTCGGTGCTACACTTGTGTCCGATGCCCACTCTGCGGCCACGGCATACCGTCACCGAAACCGACGAGGTCGCCCGTGCGCTCGATGTAGCGCAACGTCGCTGGCCACACGAGCGAAACCGTCACACGCTCCTGCTCCGCCTTATCGACGCTGGGCAACGAGCGGTCCAAGGAGACGAGGACGAGGCGGCGCGGACGCGCCGCGAGACGATCGAGCGGCTCAGCGGCGCCGCCACCGGAATGTATCCACCCGGCTACCTGGATGATCTGCGCGCCGACTGGCCGGAGTGATCGCACTCGACGCCAGCGTCCTGATCGCCTACCTCGACGCCGCGGACGTGCATCATGAGCGCGGGCGCCAGGCGCTGCTGGCCCACGATCGCGAGCCGTTCTGCGCCAGCACCATCACGATCACCGAGGCGCTCGTGGGCCCGGTGCGCCGCGGTGAGGGACCGCGTATCCGTAGTGTGATCACGGCGCTGGGCGTCGAGTCGGTGCCGCTGGACGCCTCCGATGACCTCGCGCTCGCCGCGCTGCGTTCCAGCACCGGCCTCAAGCTCCCTGACTGCTGTGTGCTGCTCGTCGCCGGCGCGAGACGCGCGCAGGTGTTGAGCTTCGACGAGCGCCTGCGCCGCACCGCGCGAGACCACGGCCTGCGCGCTGACGGCCGATAGCGCTACGCCCGCGCGAGCGGCAGCTCGAACGCGTCCTTGGTCTGCGACTCGCCCGTGTTCGCCAGCGGGTAGTCGCCGGAGAAGCATGCGTCGCAGTGGGTGTCCCGCGTGCCGGCGATCGCCGCGTAGACGCCGTCGAGCGAGAGGTACGCGAGCGAGTCGGCGCCCAGCTCGGCGGCGACCTCGGCCTCGGTGCGGCCGTGCGCGATCATCTCCTCGCGCGTCGACATGTCGATCCCGTAGTGGCAGGGATGGCGGATCGGCGGCGCCGAGATGCGCATGTGGATCTCGGCCGCGCCCGCGTCCCGCAGCATCTGCACGATCTGGCGTGTCGTGTTGCCGCGCACGATCGAGTCGTCCACGACGACGAGCCGCTGACCGGCAACGACCTCGGGCAGCGGGTTGAACTTCATGCGCAGGCCGTGCTTGCGCAGCTCCTGGCCGGGCTGGATGAACGTGCGCGCGACGTAGCGGTTCTTGACGAAGCCGTCGTCCTGCGGCAGCCCGCTCGCGCGCGCGTAGCCGCGCGCCGCGGCGTTGCCGGAGTCCGGCACCGCGATCACGAGGTCGGCGTCGACCGGCGCCTCGCGGGCGAGCATCGCGCCCATCCGGCCGCGCGAGACTTGCAGCACCTGGCCGCCGAGGCGGGAGTCGGGGCGCGCGAAGTAGATGTGCTCGAACACGCAAAGCGCGCGCCGCGCGCCCACGGCGACCATCCGGGTCTCGATCCCGCGCGCCGACAGCGAGACGACCTCGCCGGGCTGCACGTCGCGCAGGAACGTCGCGCCGATGATGTCGAACGCGCACGTCTCCGAGGCGACGCAGTACTGATCGCCGAGCATGCCGAGCGACAGCGGCCGCATGCCGGCAGGATCGCGAAAGGCGACGACGCGGTCCTTGGTCATGACGACGGTCGAGTAGGCGCCCTCGAGCCGCCCCATCACGTCCGCGACGGCGTCCTCGATCCGTTCGGCGGGATGCGTGGAGAGCAGCGCCGCGATGATCTCGGAGTCAGACGTGGACCGGAACGTGACGCCCGCGGCCCGCAGCTCGCCGTGCAGCTCGACCGCGTTGACGAGGTTGCCGTTGTGGGCGAGCGCAACCTCGCGCCGGTCGGCGCGCCAGACCGGCTGCGTGTTCTCCCAAGAGTTCGCGCCCGTGGTCGAGTAGCGGACGTGGCCGACGGCCATCTCCCCGCGCAGCGCGCGCAGCTTCTGCTCGTCGAAGACCTGGCTGACCAGGCCCTTGTCGCGCATCGCCATGATGTGCCCGCCGTCGGAGGCGGCGATGCCCGCCGACTCCTGCCCCCGGTGCTGCAGTGCGAAGAGGGCGAAGTAGGTGAGCCGCGCGACATCCGAGCCGGGTGCATGGATGCCGAACACGCCGCACTCGTCGCGTGGTCCGTCACGGAGTTCGAACACGACCGGGCCAGCATAGCGGCGGGGTCGGCGCCTCCGCCCGACCGGCAGCCCGTTCCGACGTTGCCTTCCGCGGCGAGGACGTACTCGGTGAAGGCTCGGCTTGTGGGACGCGTTGCCTGGTAGTCAAACCGGTGGTTCGACTAGCGCCGGCGGTAGCGCGTGAGGCGCTCGGCGACCAGGTCGAGCTCGTCCGAGGGAAGCAGGCGGGGTGTTCCCAGGAGCGTCGCCTTGACCACGAGCTCGCAGATCCACTCGAGGTAGAGCGCCTTGGTGTAGGCGTCCTTCAGCGTTGCGCCGGTCGTGATCGCTCCGTGGTTGGCGAGCAGCACAGCCGACCGGTCCTTCAGCGCCGTGGTGATGCTCGAGGCGAGCTCGTCGCTGCCGAAGGTGGCGTAGGGCGCTGTGCGCGGCGGACCGCCGAAGAGCGCGAGCAGATAGTGGATGGGCGGCAGCTCGTCGACGAGCGTGGAAAGCACCGTCGCGTGCAATGGGTGCGTGTGGACGATGGCTGATGCGTCCGTGCTCTCATAGATCGCCAGGTGGAACGGGAACTCGGTCGACGGCGTGAGCGGCGCGTCGACCGGCGACCCGTCCAGACGGTGCACGCCGATGGTCTCGGGGGTGAGCTCGTCGTAGTCCACGGCGCTCGGGGTGATCGCCACCAGGTCGCCCGACCGTGCACTGAGGTTGCCCGAGGTCGAGGTCGTGAGGCGGTCGCCGTGGAGACGCCGGGCGTAGCGGACGAGATCGCGGCGCTCGGCCTCGAGCATCCCGTCAGGACCCCGAGCTCTCGGCGCTGCGTGTCCTGACCACGACGAAGCGGAAGCGGCCCTCGGCCCACCTGACGTCGTCGGACTCCACGGCATGCACGTCGGCCACCGCTCGCAGCGCCTGACGAACCGTCGCCCGGGAAAGGCCGGAGGTGTGGACGAGCGTCGTCTGATGAACTGTAACGGCATGGGTCACGTCCTCGGGCAGCGCACGCTCGACTGGGATCGCGGCCAGGTGCTCATCATCGACCAGACCCGCCTGCCCGCGGACGAGGTCGTGCTGCGTCTCGACACGGTCGCGGAGCTCGTGGAGGCCATCGCGCGGCTCGCCGTCCGCGGCGCGATGGCCCTCGGTGTGGCCGGCGCTCTCGGCGTCGCACTCGCTGCGCGCGCAGCAGAGGCCGCGGGGGAGGATGTACAACGTGCAACGGAGGAGGCGGCGCGCCAGCTGATCGCCGTGCGGCCCACCGCGGCGAATCTGAGCTGGGGCGTGGAGCGCGCGCTGGCCGCGAGCGCCGGTGGCGCTGACGCCGTGCTCGCAGAGGCCCTGCGCATTCGGGACGCGGACGTGGAGGCCAACCGCCGCATCGGCGAGCTCGGTGCCGACGTCCTCGCAGGTTCCTCGCGCCTGCTGACGCACTGCAACGCCGGCGCGTTGGCCGCGGTCGAATGGGGCAGCGCGCTGGCCACCGTGCGCGTGCTGCACGAGCGCGCCGGTCCCGTGGAGGTACTGGTTTCCGAGACGCGCCCGCTACTGCAAGGCGCGCGCCTCACGGCCTGGGAGCTCGCACGGATGGGTATCGCTCACCAGGTCATCGTCGACGGCGCCGGCGCCGGACTCATCCTCGGCGGTCGCGTGGACGCCGTGATCGTCGGCGCCGACCGCATCGCCGCCAACGGCGACGTGGCCAACAAGGTCGGCACCCTCCCCCACGCCCTGGCCGCCGCCCACGCCGACGTGCCCTTCGTCGTCGCCGCTCCCGAAGCCACGATCGACCTGCGCACTCCGACCGGCGCCGACATAGAGATCGAGGAGCACGAACCAGAGGAAATACTCGTGATCGACGGCCGGCGCACCGCGCCGCCCGGCACGGGCGCGCTGAACCCAGCCTTCGACGTCACGCCCGCGGCACTCGTCACCGCCATCGTCACCGAGCAGCGGGTGCTCCGCCCCGCCCTCGGCGAGCGCCCGGACGCCGCATCCCCGGAGCCTCGGCCAGGAGGAAGCACATGACCACCCGCACGAACGTGCGAGCGCCGTGCGCCGCGCGAGGTGGGCGAGCGCGTACGCGATGTGCGGTAGCGCGGGGCGGGATCACGCCAGCCGCCACAGCGCACCCCCGCCGATCGTCTCGCGCCGCACCGCGCCCCGCGCGGCCGCCTCGATCAGCGCCTCCTCGGCGGCGCGGTCGTCGGGCGCGACGAGGTGCGGCGCCATCACGGCCGCGACCTCGCGCCTTGTGAGCGGGTAGGGGAACGCGGCGAGGATCTCGGCGACGTCCGCGCCCGGCGCGCGCCGCTCCAGCGTCGGGTCGAGGTTGGCGATCACGGCGTCGTAGGCCTCCACGGGCTGGAAGCCCCCGGCCTCGAGCCTCGCGCCGTCACGGTGCTCGAACAGCAACGACGGCGCCGTGTAGCGCACGGTGCCGTCGGTGTTCGCCGCCTTGCCCTGGAACTCGGTCGGCGAGCCGGAGGCCGTGCGCACGAGCGCGCGGTCGGCCTGGTAGGCATCCTCCGTCGCGGCGTCCTCGATCGCGGCCAGGATCGCGCCGGTGTCGACACGGGGGACGCCTGCAAGGGCGCCGCGGATGCCCTCGTCGGTGTCGAACAGGGCGGTGGTGGTGAAGCGCGCGAGCTGCAGCGCGCGGAAGACGGGCAGCTCGGCGGCGGGATCGAGCCGCCGGGCGGCGACGATCGCCCGGCACGCGCGGCCCGTGCCGATGTTGCGCTCGCGCGGCTGGGTGTCGAACGGCATCCCGAGCCGGCGGAAGTCGAGGTAGCCACGGGCGCCGCCGGCAGGCGCGTAGCCGCGCGCGTCGTAGTCCTCGCTGCGCTCGGCCAGGCCGATCAGCGCCAGCCGCCAGGCGAGCTGATCGCCGTAGCGCCAGTGCAGCACCGCGTGATGGGGAGCCGCCGACCACGCCCATGGACAGCCGGGATCGGAGACGTGGGTCACGGCGATGGTTGCGGTCACAACCAAAACGCTACCGAACCGGCAGCTTGTGCTTCACCGTCCGCCTGCCGCTCGAGGCAAGCGGCGCAGCGGCGGGATCGCGGCGCGCGCGATCCCACCGCCCAGGCGTCGGCTAGTGCCCGTGCCGCGCAGCCTTGCCGTACTTCGAGCCGCCGCCGAGCACCGCCAGCGCGCCGATCTCGGTGTGCGTGCCGAAGCTCAGGACGCGCCCGAGGATCGAGAGCGTGCCGAAGCTCAGGCTGCGCCGCGCCGCGCCCGTGGCGAGGTCGATCCGGTACAGGCCGGTGCGCCGCTCGCCGCGCGGACGCATGACCGCCCAGCCCGTGTTTCCGGGCGCGATGTCGAAGCCCACGGTGTAGCGCGCATCGACGCCCAGCTTGCCGACGGTGTTCAGGGTGCCGGCGTTCGGCGGGTTCTGGACGACGAGGGCGTCCGTCGCCGCCTCGATGCCGTAGAGCGTCGTCGGGGTGGCGGGATCGGTGTCCGGGTTGGTGTAGGCCGAGCCCACGACCGACGGGTCGATGCCGGCGCTCGCGTCCGTGGCGGCGTACGCGAGCGGTCCGTCAACGGCGGCGAGCGCGGCGGTGTCCGGCACCAGCCGCAGGTTCTCGTTCGCGTCGGAGGTCAGGCGGATCCGGTCCACGGCCGGGTTGAAGTCGAAGCCCGCGAACTCGCCGAGCAGGCCAGGGGCGAACGCGCTGCCCACCGGCGTCGCGCGCCGCGCATCGAGGTCGATCGTGTAGATCCGGTCGGCGTCGGTCGCGGCGTAGAGAACTCCGGTAGCGGGCCGGACGTCCAGCCCGACGATCGCCTCGTGCTCGCCGAGGCCGCGCAGCCAAACGTGCCTGGCGCGCCCGTCGGTGCTGAAGACCAGGACTTCCTGGTCGCCCACCGTCGCGGCGAAGCGCTCGGCGGGCTCATAGTTGCGCGCGGAGGCTGCGGGGACCGCGAGCGCGAGCGTGGCGAGCGTGCCGGCGGCGACGCGGGTGGAGCGGGAGCGGATGGTCATGCGGGGCCTCCTGGAGTTGACCGTACGCATCCGCATTCGCAGCGGCCGCGGAAAAGCTTCACGGCCGCGACACGAGCACGTCGGGCGCCGTCGGGGCCCCGTCGCCGTCGCGCGGCTCCCGCGTGACGGCCAGGATCGGCAGCTTCGCCGGGTCGGCCGCCGCGTGCAGGATTACGTCGACGCGCTCCTCCGCGTCGGGATGGAACGTGCCGGCCGACACGCGCCGCGGCCGGCCGGGGCGATCGCGGGGGTCGACGAACCACAGCTCGTAGAACTCCGCGTCGTTGTCGAGGGCCGGAAGGTCGTCGGTGCGCAACCGCACGATCCGCCCTTCGCCCGCGATCGTGATGCGCACGACCGCGGTGCCGGGGCCTGCGGTCGACGCGAGCGTCACCGCGGGCCGCTCGACGGGGCCGGGCTGGCGCTCCTCGCGGGGCGCGAGGACGGCGCCGAGCGCTACGCCG
>JBPCNM010000414.1:0-6152 GCA_051001255.1 Solirubrobacteraceae bacterium | reverse complement strand
GCGTGGGGATCGGGCTGTTCATCACGCTCGTCGGGTTGCGCGAGGGTGGGATCGTGGTCAACGACGCGGCGACCGGCATCGGGCTGGGCGACCTGACGGCAGGGCCGCCGCTGATCGCGCTGGGCGGTATCGCCGTCGCGATCGTCCTGTCCGCGCGGCAGGTCCCCGGCGCCGTGATCCTCGGCGTGCTGGCCGCAATGGTGCTCGGGCTGATCTTCGGCGTGCTCGAGGGCCCGGACGGCGTGGCGCGGATCCCCGGCTCCGACGAGTTCTCCACGATCGGCGATGCGCTCGATCCGTCCAACCTCGGCGACGCACTGACCGTCGCGCTCATCCCGGTGATCTTCGCGCTGTTCATGACCGACTTCTTCGATACCGTGGGCACCGCCGTGGCCGTCGGCCGCAGCGGCGACATGCTCGACGAGCGGGGCGAGCTGCCGCAGACGCGCGAGCTGCTGCTCGTCGACTCCGGCGCGGCGGTGCTCGGCGGCGCGATGGGGTGCTCGAGCGTCACCACGTACGTCGAGAGCGGCGCGGGCGTGGCCGAAGGCGGTCGCACCGGCCTCACCGGCATGGTCACGGCCGGGCTGTTCGCGCTGGCCGTCTTCTTCGTCCCGCTGATCGCCCTCGTCGGGCAGGGCGTCGCGTTCGGCGAGGACACGTTCATCCATCCGGCGATCGCCCCGGCGCTCGTGCTCGTCGGCTACCTGCTGATCCGGATCGTCGCCGACATCGACTGGGCCTCGCCCGAGGACGCGATCCCCGCTTTCCTCGTCATCGCGGGGATCCCGCTCACGTTCTCGATCGCCGCAGGGATCGGATTGGGCGTGATCGGCTACGTGCTCGTGATGGGTGCGCTGGGCCGCGCGCGCGAGGTGCACCTGCTCATGTGGCTCGTAGCCGCGCTGTTCGTCGCGTTCTTCGCGTCCGACTGGCTCAGCGCCAACGTGTTCTAGCGACATGCCGGTCCCCTGCATCCTCGACTGCGATCCGGGTCATGACGACGCGATCGCGATCCTGCTCGCCGCGGCGCACCCGGAAATCGAGCTGCGCGCGATCACCACGGTGGGGGGCAACGGGGCGCTCGACAAGGTCACGCTGAACGCGCGCCGCGTCTGCACGCTGGCGGGCGTGCTCGACGTGCCGATCGCCGCCGGCGCCGCCGGGCCGCCCGGCGGCGCGCTCGAGGTGGCCGCCGACGTCCACGGGGAGAGCGCGCTCGACGGCGCGGAGCTGCCGGAACCGGCGATGGCGCTCGATCCGCGGCCGGCGGGTGAGCTGATCGCGCAGGAGCTGGCCGCGGCGTCCGAGCCCGTCACGATCGTGGCGATCGGTCCGCTGACGAACATCGCCGCCGTGCTCGAGCGTGTGGAGCAGACGGCGATCCGCGAGATCGTGTGGATGGGCGGCTCGACCGAGCGCGGCAACAGCACCCCGTACGCGGAGTTCAACGCGTACACCGACCCCGAGGCCGTGGCCGCCGTGCTTCACAGCGGCGTGCCGTTCACCATGATCGGGCTCAACCTGACCCACCAGGCGCTGGCGACACCCGAGGTGGTGGCGCGGATGCGCGCGCTGGACACGCCGCTGGGTGACGCCGTCGCCGGCTGGCTCACGTTCTTCGGCGCGACCTACGAGGCGCTGTTCGGCTTCGCCGCGCCGCCCGTCCACGACCCGTGCGCGATCGCTCTGCTGGCCGAGCCGGGCGTCGTGCGCTGCGTCGACGCGTTCCTCGCCGTCGAGACCGAGGGGCGCTGGACGCGCGGCGCGACCGTGGTCGACCTCGACGGCCGGCTGGGCCGGCCGCCGAACGCGCGCGTCGCCGTCGAGCTCGATGCCGCGCGTTTCTGGGAGCTCGTCGTCGCGGCGGTCGAGCGGCTGGTACGGCGCGCGTGAGCGCCGGCGTCGTCGTCGTCGGCTCGATCAACGAGGACCGCCTCGTGCGCGTGTCGCATCTACCCGCGCCCGGCGAGACCGTGATCGGCGGCGTGCTCGAGCGCGCCCACGGCGGCAAGGGCGCCAACGCGGCGGTGGCGGCGGCGATGCTGGGCGCCCGGGTGGCGCTGATCGCAGCGGTCGGAGAGGACCCGGAGGGCGACGGCGCGCTGCGCGACCTCGCCGACCAGGGCGTCGACGTCTCGGCCGTGGCGACATGCTCGACCGCCACCGGCGTGGCGCACATCACGATCGACGACCGGGCCGAGAACACGATCGCCGTCGCGTCCGGCGCCAACGCGGAGCTCGGCGCCGACACGGTCCGCGGCGGGCTCGAGCGGCTCGTGAGCGATGCGACCGTGGTGCTCGCCGACCTCGAGGTTCCCGACGAGGCGGTGGCGGGCGCCGCCGCGTTCTGCCGGCAGCGCGGCCTGCGCTTCATCCTGGACCCTGCGCCGGCGCGCCCGCTGCCGGACTCGGTCGTCGCCGGCTGCGAGGCGCTGACGCCCAACGCCGCCGAGTTGCGCAGCCTGGGCGTAGACCGGCCCGACGCGCTGCTCGCGGCCGGCGCCCGCTCGGTCGTCGTCACGCTCGGCGCCGACGGCGCGGAGCTGCACGAGCTGGGGGCGCCGTCGCATCGGCTGCCGGCCATCCAGGTCGAGGCAGTCGACAGCACCGGCGCGGGTGACGCGTTCGCCGCCGCGCTCGCCGTGGCGCTGCAAAGCGGCTTGAACCGGCGCGACGCGCTGGCAGTCGCAGTCGCGGCCGGGGGCCACGCGACGGCCGCGGTCGGCGCGCGCGCACCCCTGCCTCGGCTCGCCGAGCTGCGGCGCTAGCGACCAGCGCGCTCGGGCACCCCCGATCGGCGCTCGAGGCACCCCGATCGGACGACTGCGCCCAGCGGCGACCCGATCGTCGCCGCGATCGCGCCGCCCTACCCGGTGTCGACGGCGATCCGACGCTCGTGCTCGTCGATCCGGTAGTCGTTGATGCTGGCGTCCCGTCGGCGCATGAGGCCGTTCTCGTCGAACTCCCAGTGCTCGTTGCCGTGGCTGCGCCACCACTCTCCGCCGGGGTCGCGGGATTCGTACTCGAAGCGCACGGAGATGCGATTGCCGGTGAACGCCCACAGTTCCTTGCGAAGCTGGTAGTCGAGTTCGCGCGCCCACTTGCGGCGCAGGAACTCGACGATCGCGTCGCGGCCCTGGAAGAACTCCTCCCGGTTTCGCCATTGCGAGTCCTCTGTGTAGGCGGACGCGACGCGTTCGGGGTCGCGCGTGGTCCATCCGTCCTGCGCCGTCTGCACCTTCTCGCGCGCGGTCTCCAGCGTGAACGGGGGCAGGGGTGGCCGGCTGTGCACGGTGCATCGCTCCTCGGGGTTGGGATAGCGAGAACGACCGTTCTCGCTGCCGGGAGCTAGCCTACGAGAACGATCGTTTCCATGCAAGCCGCTTCTTCCACTCCAGAATCGCCCGACCCGGTGCTCGCTGCCGCGGACCGGCTCTTCTACCGTCGCGGCGTCCAGGCGGTGGGCATGGACGCGCTGCGCGAGGAGGCGGGCGTGTCGCTGCGCAGGATGTACCGGCTCTACCCGTCGAAGGACGCCCTGGTCGAGGCCTACCTGCACCGGCGAGATGAACGCTGGCGACGCTGGCTCCGCACGCGCGTCGAGGAGCGTTGCGCGCAACCCGCCGAGCGACCGCTGGCCGTGTTCGACGCGCTCGACGAGTGGTTCGCCGGCGACGACTTCCGTGGCTGTGCCCTCGTCAACGCCAGCGCTGAGCTCGGCGAGACGACTCCGGCGGTGCGCCGCCAGGCCGAATGCCACAAGGCCGCCGTGCGCGCCTACATCGCCGAACTGCTCGGCGAGGCGGGGCACCCGGGTGACGCTGAGGACATGGCCGCGGAGCTCATGCTCCTCATCGACGGAGCCACAGTGCAAGCGAGCGTCGGCGCCGACGCCGACGCCGCGCAACGCGCGAAAGCCATGGGCGAGCGCTTATTGGCGTGTCAGAAGAGCTGAGCGGGCGGTTGTGCGCGCCGTCGCGGCGCGCGCGGAGCGGCTCGCCAGAGCGCTCGAAGATCTCCGACACCGCTCACGTGAGGCGCCCCAGTGCCGGAACGGTGAGCTCGATCACGTGATCGAGCGGCACGACCGAGTCGCCGATCGCGACAGGCCCCTCCTTGCCGGCCCACGCGTTGAGGGCGAGCGTGCCCTCGAACGTGCTGCGAATGTGGCGCAGGACGTCGACGTCCTGGGTGACGGTGTCCGGATCCCAGGTGGTCACGATGCATCGCCCGCGCAGGTCGGCGACGGCGATGACGGCTTCGCCGGCAGCGAGCAGGCTCCGTTCCCAACCGCGTTCGGTGAGCCCTTCGACTCCGGAGATGACGATGTTGGGGCGCAGGCGCCGCAGGTCGTGGCCGAACACCTCGATGGCACCGTCGGTCGCGACGAGCAGCGGCAGGATGTCGAAGCGTTCGGCGCCCTCAGCCTCGACGAGGCGCGCGCCGAACCCGGCGGCGGCATGGACCGCCGCCGCGACCTCGGGGCTCTGCCAGGGCAAGCCGTCGACGAGGACCCTGCCGTCGCCGTCGAGCGTGGCGCTGTGCCCGAGCAGCGCCGGCTTGGTTCGAGCGGAGAGGATCTCCCCGTGCCCGTCGACGACGTAGAGCACCCGGTCCCCGGGGACGCCGTCGACACCGAGCCAGGCGTGTTGGAGGCGCTCCCCGGCCATCGACTTGACCGGGTAGCGCCAGAGCTGGGAGATCTGCATCGGCGGAGGAGGTCAGCCGCCCTCGACGGCGAGACGCCGCTCGAATGTGGCAATCGCGCGCTCGACAGGCGTGATGCGGGACATCGACTATCCCCTTTCCGAAGGTCTAATGCATAGGCGTCAGGGTGTACGTTAGGTGCGGGAAGGTAGCACTGCGGAGAAGGCGGCATCACGCTGGCCTGGACGCCCGCGGGCGGCGACGTCATCCCGTAGCAGAAGGACGTCGCGTCAGCCGCTCCAGGGCGGCCGCTCGAATGCTCGTTCGTAGGTGGCTCGGTCGGGGCTCGGTCGGGCGGCGCGATCGGGTCGAGCAGCGCAACCTCCCCGTTCGACTCGACGCACGTCGACGTGACCAGTGGCTCCCAGTCGACTCCGGGATGCCAATCGGGATGCGCGACTCGCCACAGCCACAGACCGGCCGCGACGTCTCGGACCTCCGCCAGCATGTCTCGCATTCTGCCGACGACTCGAACCCTAACGTCAGTCGCCCGCGGCTACCATTTATGCGATGGCTGTCAGGTACGGCGCTTCCCTGAGGGACGCGCCGCTCGCGATCGAGCTGTACAACACGGTCTATGCCGTCGGCGGAAGCGCCGTGGACGGGCTGACGGACCAGGCCTCCGCGGAAGAGTGGCTCGAGCGCCTGGCACAGCGCCTCCCCCGAGCGGACCTGCCCGCGGGCACATGGCCGGCAGTCGGGGAGCTCGTCAAGCTGCGAGGAGCCGTACGCGCCGCGCTGCAGGCTGCCATCGAGGGACATCCTCAGGACCCGGCGGTGCTCGAGATCGTCAACGGGTTCAGCGCACGCGCCCCCCGCTCACCGCTTGCCCGGAGGCGGACCGACGGTCACGCCGAAGCGGCCACCGACCTTCACGGCGCCAGCCGAGCCGACGTGGTCATAGGCGCGTTCGCGCAGAGCGCGATAGAACTCCTCACCGGACCGCGGCGCGACGACGTGCGCGCATGCGGCGCACCGGGCTGCATCCTGATCTTCGTGAAGGACCACCCGCGCCGCGAGTGGTGCTCCAACAGCTGCGGCAACCGCGCCCGACAAGCCCGCCACTACCATCGCACCCGACGACACACGGGTGACCAGCGGTAGGCCACGGATGTCGACGCTCCGCGTCAGGGTGCGCCCGGCACGTCCGCGTGCGCCCGGCACGCCGTCGCAGTCGCGGTCGGCGGCTACGCGACGGCCGCGCGGGGCGCACGGACCGCTGCCACGGCTCGACGACCCAGGCGCTGGCACCGCTGCGAATGGTTGTATCGCCAAGTGCTGACCACTC
The DNA here is from genome assembly GCA_051001255.1 of Solirubrobacteraceae bacterium. GTDB lineage: Bacteria > Actinomycetota > Thermoleophilia > Solirubrobacterales > Solirubrobacteraceae > DASQMT01. The sequence goes on along the minus strand of JBPCNM010000414.1, from coordinate 154 downwards.
TCGGCGCACCAGCTGGGTCTTGCGCAGGATCACGCCGTGGCGGAGCGCCCGCTCGGCGGCGTTGTTGGTCGGGTCGATGCCGGGCACTTCGCAGAAGGTCCACAGCGCGTCGTACTCGCTGAGCAGTCCGTCGCAGAAGCGGGCGGTCTTGGCG
>JBPCNM010000413.1:0-6635 GCA_051001255.1 Solirubrobacteraceae bacterium | reverse complement strand
GCCCCGACCGGCGCGACTACCGGATCTACCGCGACCGCGCCCGCGCGGCGGCGGCGTGACGGGTGGCTCCCCCGGTGCTATAACGTCCGCAGAGCTTTCGCGACCCCCGGCGGGTCGTGGTCTTGGAGCGGGCGGAAGCCCGCTTTTTTGTTGGGAGACTGGAACCCATGCGCGCGATACAGGCTGACATCGAGGCCCGGCTGGCAGAGACGGAGCCGGAGGTGGAGGTGCTGCTCGCCGAGGTGATGGGCGGCAAGCTCGTGCGGCTCTACATCGACCATCCGAAGGGCGTCTCGCTGGAGCTGTGCGAGCGCGTCACCAGGCTGCTGCCCGAGGTGCGCGAGCGCTACGCGCTCGAGGTCTCCTCGCCCGGGCCCGAGCGTCCGCTCTCCAAGCCCGCCCACTTCCGCCGCTACGTCGGCCGCCAGGCGCGCGTGCGCACCCGGCGGCGGCTCCCGGACGGTCACAACAGCGTGACGGGCGAGCTGATCGGCGCCTCGGCCGACGAGGTCACGGTCGCCGTCGACACCGGCGTGGTGTCGATCGCCTACGCCGACATCCAAAGATCGAACCTCGTGGGGGACTGAGCCATGTCACAGGAGATCGTCGAGGCCGTCCGCGCACTCGCACGCGAGAAGGGCATCTCCGAGGAGAAGCTCATCACCGCCCTCGAGGATGCGCTGCTGTCGGCCTACAAGAAGCAGCCGGGCGCCGTGCGCTACGCGCGCGTCCATCTCGACCCCGACCTGGGCGAGTACCGCGTGGAGGAGCTGATCCTGCCCGAGGATCTCGAGGACCAGCTGCTCGACGAGGCCGAGGAGCTCGCCACCGGCGAGCTCGAGCGCCGCGTGGACCCGGAGACCGGCGAGGTGATCATCCCGGAGGCACCGGAGATCGCGCAGTCGCGCATGGCCGAGTTCGAGGACCGGATCGAGAAGCGCGACGTCACGCCCGACGACTTCGGCCGGATCGCCGCGCAGACCGCCAAGCAGGTGATCCTGCAGCGCATCCGCGAGGCCGAGCGCGACATGATGTTCGAGGAGTACCAGGACCGCGTCGGCGAGCTGATCACCGGCATCGTCCAGCAGTCGGACTCGCGCTACACGCTCGTGCAGCTGCGCGAGCGCGTCGAGGCGCTGCTGCCCAAGTCCGAGCAGGTCGACGGCGAGCGCTACGACCACTCCCAGCGGGTCAAGGCGGTGATCAAGGAGGTCTCCTCCTCGACCCGCGGGCCGAGCATCATCGTCTCGCGCCGCGACCCTGAGCTGATCAAGAAGCTGTTCGAGCTCGAGGTGCCCGAGATCGCCGACGGCTTGGTGGAGATCACCAACGTCGCGCGCGAGCCCGGCTACCGCTCGAAGATCGCGGTCGTCTCGCACGCCGACGGCGTCGATCCCGTCGGTGCGTGCGTCGGCCCGCGTGGTTCGCGCGTGCGCATGGTCGTCTCGGAGCTGCGCGGCGAGAAGATCGACATCATCCCGTACAACGACGAGCCCGCGCGGTTCGTCGCCAAGGCGCTGAGCCCGGCGCGCGTGCGCGAGGTGCTCGTCGACGACGAGAACCGCCAGGCGACGGTGATCGTGCCGGACGACCAGCTCTCGCTGGCGATCGGGCGCGAGGGCCAGAACGCCCGGCTCGCCGCCCGCCTGACGGGTTGGCGCGTCGACATCCGCTCGGAGACCGAGTTCGCCAAGGAGGAGCAGGACTCCGGCTACGAGGAGGAGGAGGTCGGCGGCCGCTGCGCCGCGATCCTCGGCAACGGCCGGCGCTGCCCGAACGCGTCGCTGCCCGGCTCGCGCTACTGCGGCCTCGACCCTCACCAGGCGCTGGCCGGCAAGGACACCGACGTCGTCGGGGCGGGCTGACCGAGGGGACGGTCCTCGCTGCGCATGGGGACGGTCCCTGCCCGCGGCAGGTCCTGCGTGGGGTGCGGAGCGCGCGCACCCCGCTCGGCGCTGCTCCGCTTCGCTAACGTAGACGGAGCGCTCGTGCCCGACCCGCAGACCTTGCTCCCCGGTCGCGGCGCCTGGCTTCACGAGAGCCAGGAATGCTGGCGGGCCGCTGTCGCCCGCCGCGGATTCAACCGGGCCCTGAAGGCGCCCGTATCCATCTCCCAAGAGATCGTAGACTGCACAGACACATGGCCAAGAAGCGCGTCCACGAGCTAGCCAAGCAGTACAACATGCCCACCGCCGAGGTGATGAAGCGGCTGAACGCTGCCGGCATGGCGGTCAAGGCGACCGCATCCGCCGTGGACGAGAACGACGCCGACGCGGCGCTCACCGGCAAGAAGAAGCCGAGCGCGAACGGCGCCAAGCCCAAGCCGCCGCAGCGCCAGCAGCTGCGCCCGCCGGGCGACCTCGGCATCCGCGATCTCGGTGCTCGGCCGCCCGAGGGGATGACGCCGAAGCCGGCGGAGCCGCCCCAGGACGACGCGAAGGGCGACGCCAAGGCCGGCTCGCGCCGTCCCACGCGCTCCTCCCTGCAGGGCGAGCGCGCCCCGGGCGCGGCCGGTGGCGTGCGCCGCGTGGTCATCGACTCACAGGCCGCGCGCCGCACCGGCGGTCCGGGCGGCGGTCCCGGAGGACCGGGCGGCGGTCCCGGCGGCGGTCCCCAGCGGCGCCCCCCGCGCCGTGGCGGACGGCGCCGGCGCGGCACCTACCAGGAGCCGGTGCCGCAGGACGTCTCCACGCTCCAGGCAGACGTCATCAAGATCAACTCCGGCTCGACGGTCAAGGACGTCTCGGAGTACCTGGGCGTCGCGATCCCGGAGATCATCAAGAAGCTGATGCAGCTGGGCGAGATGGCCACGCTCACCCAGACGCTGTCCGACGACGCCGTGCAGGTGATCGCGGACGAGTTCGACAAGAGGATCGAGATCGTCCACGCCGCCGACGAGGTCGACGCCGAGCCGGAGTTCGACGACGCCGACGAGGACCTCGAGCCGCGGCCACCCGTCGTCACCATCATGGGCCACGTCGACCACGGCAAGACGTCGCTGCTCGACGCGATCCGGGAGACCGAGGTCGCGGCCGGCGAGGCAGGCGGCATCACCCAGCACATCGGCGCCTACCAGGTCCACAGGGGCGACAAGCGGATCACGTTCCTCGACACGCCCGGCCACGAGGCGTTCACCGCCATGCGCGCCCGCGGCGCCGAGGTGACCGACATCGTCGTGATCGTGGTGGCCGCCGACGACGGCGTGAAGCCGCAGACGCGCGAGGCGGTCGACCACGCCAAGGCGGCCGAGGTGCCGATCCTCGTCGCGGTCAACAAGATCGACAAGGAAGGCGCGGCGCCCGACCGCGTCCGCACCGAGATGACCCAGCTCGGCCTGCAGCCGGAGGAGTGGGGCGGCGAGACGATCTTCGTCGACGTCTCGGCCAAGGCGAGGACCAACCTCGACGACCTGCTCGAGTCGATCCTCCTGCTGGCCGAGGTCGAGGAGCTCAGCGCCAACCCGGAGGTCGAGGCCTCCGGCGTGGTGATCGAGTCCAAGCTCGACCCGGGCCGCGGCGCGGTCGTGACCGTGCTGGTCAACCGCGGGACGCTGCGGGTCAGCGACGCGCTGGTGGCGGGCGCCCACTGGGGCCGCGTCCGCGCGCTGCACGACTACCACGGTCGCAAGGTCAAGGTGGCGACGCCGTCCGAGCCGGTCGAGGTACTCGGCTTCGACACCGTCCCCGAGGCCGGGGAGTACGTGCGCGTGGTCGAGAACGACCGCAAGGCGCGCCAGCTCGCCGGCGAGCGCGGCTTTCGCCTCAAGAGCGAGGCGCAGGCGCGCCGCTCGGGCAAGAAGCGCTCGCTCGAGACGATCTTCGACGACGCGCGCGGGGGCAGGCTGCAGGACCTCAACCTCGTCCTCAAGGCGGACGTGTCCGGCTCGCTGGAGGCGTTCGAGGACGAGATCGCCAAGCTCCCGCAATCCGAGGTCCAGGTGCAGGTCGTGCTGTCCGGCGTGGGCGGCATCACCGAGTCCGACATAATGCTCGCCGCCGCGTCCGACGCCGTCGTCCTCGGCTTCAACGTCCGCCCGGTGGGCGAGGCGCGCCTCCTGGCCGACCGCGAGGGCGTGGAGATCCGGACCTACTCGGTCATCTACCGCGCGATCGACGAGCTGCGCGACGCCATGCAGGGCATGCTCGCGCCCGAGGAGGTCGAGGAGACCGTCGGCACCGTCGAGGTGCGCGCGATCTTCCGTGCCTCCAAGGTCGGCACGATCGCCGGCTGCTACGTCACCGACGGCAGGGTCACGCGCGGTGCGAAGTGCCGCCTGGTCCGTGACGGCACGATCGTCTACGACGGCGAGATCGAGTCGCTGCGGCGCGTGCAGGAAGACGTCCGCGAGGTCGCGGCCGGCTTCGAGTGCGGCATCGTGCTGCGCAACTACGCCGACGTGAAGGAAGGCGACGTCATCGAGGTCTACGACACGCGGCAGGTCGAGCGCACCCTCAGCTGAGATGGAATTAATCATCTAGCCGTGGCGGACACGTTCGTCGTCCTGCTGCGGGTCCACCTGTTCTTCCCGGAGAGCGGCTCCTTGAAGGCCAAGCGCGCAGAGCTCAACCGCGTGAAGGCCCATCTGCGCCAGCGGATGGGCGCGTCGGTGGCCGAGGTCGGCCACCAGGACTCCTGGCAGCGCTCGACGCTCGCGGTCGCGCTCGCGGGCGGGTCGGCCGGCCGCTGCGGCGACGCCGCGGACGGGATCGTGCGCGCGCTCGACGCGCGCTTCCCGCAGGGAGTCCGGGTGGAGCGGCACCTGGCCTCGTGGAGCGACCTGGACGCGGTAGGGTGACCAGCGATCGAATGCGCCGGGTGGACGAGGCCGTCCGCGAGGTCCTCTCGGCTGCCATCACCAAGCAAGTCAAGGACCCCCGGGTAGGGTTCGTCACCGTGACCGCCGTGGAGACCGCCCCCGACCTGCGCCGCGCCCGCGTCTTCGTGTCCGTGCTCGGAGACGACCGCGTGCGCAAGCGCTCGATGCAGGGCCTGCGGTCCGCGCACGGCGTGCTCCAGCGCGCGGTCGCCCACGAGCTGCGGCTCAAGCACACCCCGACGCTCGAGTTCCACTACGACGACACGTCCGAACGCGGCTTCCGGATCGGCGAGCTGATCGAGCGGGAGGCGTCCGAGTGAGCACCGAGCGGACTTCGTCGGCCGGCACAGGCACGCACAACGGCGTCGCCTCCTCGCGCCGGCTGGTGCTCGACGAGCTGCGCGACGGCGAGCGCTTCGTGCTGACCACGCACGAGCACCCCGACGGCGACGCGCTCGGCTCGCTGGCCGCGATGCAGCAGGTGCTGGGCGCGATGGGCAAGGACGCCGTCTCGTTCATGGCGGCCGACGAGTTCCCGCTGCCCTACGAGTACCGCTTCCTCGAGCTGCCCGAGCTCGTCACCGCGGTGCCCGCCGACGTCGAGGACCGCACCGCGATCTTCCTGGACTGCGGCAACATCGACCGCAACCCGGCCGAGGCGCTCAAGCATGCCGCGCGGATCCTCAACATCGATCACCACCACGACAACACCCGCTTCGGCAGCGTCGACCACGTGGTGCCGGAGGCGTCGTGCACCGCCGAGGTGATCTGGGACCTCATGCGAGCGCTCGACGTCGAGCTGACCCAGCCGATCGCCGAGGCGCTCTACGTCGGCCTGGTCACCGACACGGGCAAGTTCATGTACGAGAACACCGGCTCGTGCGCGCACGTCATGGCGGCGGAGCTGATCGGCGCGGGGATCGACGTGCACGCGATCTACCGTCGCCTCTACGAGGGCATCCCGCAGGGCAAGCTCGAGCTGCTGGCGCGCGGCCTGAGCGCGGTGGAGCGCTTCGACGGCGGCCTGCTAACGCTGACGCAGCTCACGCGCGAGGACTACGCGGCGACCGGCGCGGACGAGAGCTACTCCGAGGGCGTCGTCGACCACCTGCGCTCGGTCGAGGGCACCGCCGTGGCCGGGCTGGTCCGCGAGCTCCTGCCGCGCGCCGAGCGCGGGCTGCCTCGGCCTGCGGCCCTTCCTGCCTCGGCTGGAGGCCTCGTCACCACTTCGCTCGCCGCTTCGCTCGCTCGGCCGGAGGCCTCGTCACCGGCTGACGCCTCGGCGCTCCGCTCGCCGACCCGCCGCAAGGTCTCACTGCGCGCGACCGACGATCGGATCGACGTGTCGGCGATCGCGCGCGCGGTCGGCGGCGGCGGGCACCGGCGCGCCGCCGGGTTCTCCACCGACATGGAGTTCGGGGAGCTCGTCGCGTTCCTGCGGGGCCAGCTCGCGCAGCAGCTTTGACGGACGGCGTCCTGCTCATCGACAAGCCCGCCGGCATCACCTCGCACGACGTGGTGGCCGCGGAGCGCCGTCGCCTCCCGCGCAAGACGAAGGTCGGCCACGGGGGCACGCTGGACCCGTTCGCCACCGGTCTGCTGCTGGTGCTCGTCGGCCGCGCGACGCGCGCGCAGCGGTTCCTGATGGCGCTGCCCAAGCGCTACGAGACGGTCGCCCGCCTGGGCTTCTGCTCGACCACCGGCGACATCGACGGCGAGATCGCGCCGGGTCGGGTGCCGCAGGAGCCGTTCGCGCTGCCGACCGGCCGGATCCGGCAGCGCCCGCCGGCGTACTCCGCGGCGCACGTCGGCGGGGAGC
>JBPCNM010000412.1:0-3805 GCA_051001255.1 Solirubrobacteraceae bacterium | reverse complement strand
ACGACCTCGAACGGATCCTCGTCGCGGGAGAGCGACTACCGGGCGACGAGCCGGCTGTGGCGACGGGCTGACGGGGTTGGGGGCCGCGGCCGTGGCGCGCCGGGGCCGCGTGGCCCTGCCCGGGCGGCTGGTCGCCGCGTCGGGCCTGCTCGCGCTGGCGCTGGCGCTCGCGGCGAGCGTGGCGCTGGGGACCACCGGGATCGCGCTCGAGCGAACGCTCACGGCGTTCACCGCCTACGACGGCTCGCGCGAGCACGTGATCGTCCTGCCGGTGCGAGCCCCGCGGGGGGTGCTCGCGGCGGCGGTGGGCGCCGCGCTCGGCGTGGCAGGCGCGGTGATGCAGGCGCTGAGCCGCAACCCGCTCGCCGAGCCCGGCATCCTGGGCATCTCCTGGGGCGCGGCGCTCGCCGCGGTGACGGCGCAGATGGCGTTCAGCGTCAGCTCGCTCGCCGTGCTGGCTTCGGTCGCGCTGCTCGGCGCGGCCGCGGCCGGTCTCGCGGTGCTCGTGCTGGGAGCGCTGGGGCACTGTGGGCTGACGCCGTCGAAGCTCGTGGTGGCCGGCGCAGCGGTCAGCACGCTGCTGTGGTCGGTGCTCCAAGGCATCCTGGTCGTCGACCGGCAGAGCTTGGAGGGCAGTCGCCGCTGGCTCGCCGGCTCGCTGGTCGGCCGTGACCTCGACGTCCTCGTGCACGTGCTGCCCTACCTGGCCGCCGGGCTCGCCACCGCGTTCGCCCTGGGACGTCCGCTGACGGCGTTCAGCTTGGGTGAGGACGTGGCGCGCGGGCTCGGGCAGCGCACCGGCGTCGTGAAGGTGGCCGCCGCGGCGGCAGTGGTGCTGCTGGCCGGTGCGGCGGTCGCGGTCGCCGGTCCCGTGATGCTCGTCGGCCTGGCGGCGCCTCACCTCGCGCGCCGCATGGTGGGCCGCGACTACCGGCGGGTGATGCCCGCCGCCGCGGTGTGCGGTGCCGTGCTCGTCGTGACCGCGGACGTGGCGGCGCGCTTTCCGATCGCGCCGGAGGAGCTCCCGGTGGGGGTCATGACCGCGCTCGTGGGCGCCCCCGTGTTCGTCCACATCGCCCGGCGCGGGGTACGGCCGCTGTGACGCGCCGGCAGGTGATACGGCTCGAGCGCCCGGCGCTCTCGCTCCGCGTCGATCCGCGTGCGATCGCGGTGACGGCAGCGCTCGCGCTCGTCGCGTTCGCCGCACTCGTGGTGAGCGTCGGGGTGGGGGAGCTCGCGATCGCGCCGCCCGATGTGGTGCGCGCGCTGCTCGGCCGGGGCGAGCGCCGCCACGAGTTCGTCATCACCGAGCTGCGGCTCCCGCGCGCGCTCGTCGCGTTCCTGGTCGGGACGGCGCTCGCGGTCTCGGGGGCGATCCTGCAGGGCCTCACGCGCAATCCGCTCGCCGCGCCCGAGCTGATCGGCGTCACCGCGGGCGCCAACGTCGCCGCGGTGATCGTGATCGTCGCGCTGCCCCAGACGCCGATCGCGTTCCTCTCCGTCGCCGCCTTCGCCGGGGCGCTCGCCGCGACCGCGCTCGTGTACGCGCTCGCGTGGCGGGGTGGCGGCTCGCCGATGCGCGTGGTGCTGGTCGGGATCGGGCTCACCGCCGCCGGGTACGCGGTGGTCACCGCGGTGATCTCGTCGGTCGACGAGATCGTCCATGCCAGCCAGCTCGTCGTGTTCACCGCGGGCAGCGTCTACGGCAAGGGCTGGAAGGAGCTCGCCACGCTCGGCCCCGCTGTGCTCGTGCTGGGCGCGCTCGCGGTCGGGGGCGCGCGCCACCTCGACGCGCTCCGACTCGGCGACGAGATGGCGAGCGGCCTCGGCGTTCACGTCGCACGCCGGCGGCTGAGCCTGCTCGCCCTCGCCGCGGCGCTCGCCGCGGCGGCGGTCGCCACCGCCGGTCCCGTGAGCTTCGTCGGCCTGATGGCGCCGCACATCGCGCGCCGCCTGGTCGGCGCGGCCCACATCGCCGTCGTCCCGGTCGCGGCGATGCTCGGCGGCACGATCGTCATCGTCGCCGACGCGCTCGCGCGCACGTCGTTCGCGCCGGTCGACATCCCCGTGGGCGTGATGACCGCGGTCGTCGGGGCACCGTACTTCGTGTATCTCCTCTACCGGACGGGGCTGTGATGGCGCTCGAAGCACGCGACCTCACGCTCTCCTACGACGGCGACCCCGTCGTCCGCGAGTTCAGCCGGCGCGTGGTGGCCGGGCAGATGACCGCCCTGATCGGAGCGAACGCGTCGGGCAAGTCGACGCTGCTGCGCGGGCTCGCCCGACTGCTCAAGCCGGCAGGTGGCGCCGTGTACCTCGACGGGCAGGCGATCGCGCAGCTCGCCACCAGGGAGGTGGCACGCCGGATGGCCGTGCTGCCGCAGAGCCCCGACGTGCCCGAGGGCGTCACCGTCCGCGAGCTCGTCGCGCAGGGACGCTATCCCCACCAGCGCCTCCTGCGCCAGTGGTCGCGCGCGGACGAGGCCGCCGTCGAGCGTGCGCTCGCCTCGACCGGCATGACCGACCTCGCCCAGCGCGAGCTCGACGAGCTCTCCGGCGGTCAGCGCCAGCACGCCGGGATCGCGATGACCCTCGCCCAGGAGGCAGAGGTCATGCTGCTCGACGAACCGACCACCTACCTCGACCTCAGCCACCAGGTCCGCGTGCTCGAGCTGCTGCGCGAACTCAACGAGGGCCACGGGCGGACGATCGTGATGGTCCTCCACGACCTCAACCAGGCCGCCCGCTACGCCCATGAAGTGCTCGCCATCAGGCACGGGCGGCTCGTCGCGGCCGGCCCACCCGCCGTGGTGATGACCGAGAGCATCATCCGCCAGGTGTTCGGCCTCGACGTGCACATGCTCGAGGATCCCGTGACCGGCGGTCCGCTCTGCGTGCCGGGCGGCTACGCCAGGCGCGCGGCGTCTCCGGCCTGAGAGCACCCGTCGGCTACGTCGCGACCGTCCGCCACGGAGGGCGGCCGTCCCGCGCAGGCGACTTGCAGTGGCGGCGCAGGTGACTTCGTACCCGAGCCCCGCCGAGATCGAGCCTGACCTGCCGGGCGGTCAGCTCGTACGCGGTCATGTCGTCCCACGGCCCTCCGCCTGGCACGTCAACGATCCCGACAACCGCATCGACGAGGCCTTCGCCTGCTTCGCCGAATGCGTTCCCGACTCGCTCGCCCGCGACGGTGAAGATGAGCCCGAGCCTGCGGTCGCCGCCGACGTACCTCCGACCTAACCTGCGGTACTGCCGAGTGACGGGCCACGGCACCGGGGCGCTTCGCAGGACGCCACGACGGGGACGGGGCGAGGAGGCAAGCGACGGCCAGAATCCCGCGGTGGCCGAGCGGGCCGAGCGGCTTCGAATCACGCTCTGCGACCTGCTCAAGGTCGTCTCGATCACTCTCGAGCCGACGACAACGGCGGCTTGCTCCTCCTCGTAGGTGCCGCGCGCGATACGGGCAGCGCCTCGAAGCGGCGCCAGAATGCAGCGGGCTCGACCTGGCCATGGGGTCGGTCACGCGAGGCATGAGGGCGGGCTCGGAGGATGGTCGCTCGACGACTTATCCGATGTATGTTGTCCTATGTCGTCAAGCGAGCTCCGCGGCGGTCCGCGCCCTTCCTCAATGCGGGGGTATGCGCCCGGCGCCCGCCCCACCGCAGCGGGCGGTCAGCCTCCAACGCCCGCCCGACCACCGTCGCCGCGTCCATCCGCGCCGGGAGCACCTCGCGCCGCCGCGCGGCCGTGAACCGCGCGGCCGGGCCCTGGAGGCAGGGAGCTCGCCAGGCGGTCGAGCCTGGTG
>JBPCNM010000411.1:0-6669 GCA_051001255.1 Solirubrobacteraceae bacterium | reverse complement strand
GGCGTTGAGCTTGGCCACCGCATCCAGCCGTGCGCGCGGGTGCGGCGTGGTGCGGCTCACTCGCCCGCCACGCCTTCTCGTCGAGCGTGGGCACGGAGAGGCACGCGCTGACGTCCGTCCGCTCGCTCACCTCGAGCATGAGGTCGAGATCGCGCAGCAGCAACGGCGACTTGGTCAGGATCGAGCACGGGTTCGCGGCGTCGCGCAGCACCTCCCAGATCCCGCGCATCAGCTTGTAGCGCCCCTCGACCCACTGGTACGGGTCGGTGTTGGTCCCCATAGCGATGTGCTCGCGCTTCCAGGACGGCCGCGCGAGCTCGGAGCGCAGCACTTCCGGCACATTGACCTTGACGACGATCTCGCGCTCGAAGTCGCGGCCGGCGTCGAACTCCAGGTACTCGTGCGTCGGTCGGGCGAAGCAGTTGTGGCTCACGACGCCGTTCGCGATGAAGTCGCCGGTGCCGGTCGTGATGTCGTAGAGCGGCAGCTCGACGCCGAGCGGCTCTACGCTCGCCACTTCGAGCCTGCTCTGGGACTTGACGGCGCGGCCCTCGATCGACCGCTTGCGCGTGACCGCCGGGTCGGTGAGGTGGAGGAACCGCAGCTCATGCTCGAGGCCGCCGCGGATGCGCACGTTGCAGATGCCTTCGCGCACGTTCTCGACGATGAACGCAACGCCGAGCCGCCGGCACGCGAGCGTGATCCAGTCGACGGTCGTCGCGTCCATGCTGCAGATCCGGACGCCCCCGCTGCTGAACGACCCGTCGGCGTCGTAGCTCCCGGCGAGGAAGCCCTTGCACCAGTCGTCGGCCACGCGGCGCGGCCAAGCGCTGAACTCTCGGATGACGCTGACGGAGCGCCGCGAGCTTGCACGGCTCGCATGGGTTTCGCACCCACGCTCCTGCACAGCCGCGAGCTGGAAGCTCCTCGTCTCGACGCCGAGGTCGTCGAGGTACGCCTGCGCCCGCGCGAGCGCCTCGAAGTCGGCGAGCGCAAGCCGGAACTGGGCGTGCTCCCATGCGCGCCCGCCGGGACGGTTCTCGACCCGCGTCGAGAGGTCGCCGTCGCGACGGATGGCGCCGCAGAGGTAGCCGCTCTTGTAGCCCGACGATTCGGTGGGACCTTCTGCGAACGCTCCTGTGCCCATCAGCTTGCTGTTCAGCGTGAGATGAGGCCGCTGCCGCGGTCCGTGCTCGGCCCCAATCACGTGCTTCCAACCGTGTTCCGTCAGGAAGCGATGGTCAGCACTCGTGATGAGATCGGTCCCGCTCTCGAGCGTCACCCGATACGCCGGCTTGCGCACCACCCAGTGATCGAGGATCTCCGTGATCGCGTAGCGACGGTAGGCGCCCCGCTGCACCGTCCCGTAGATGCGATCGCCGGGTCGCACATGCCGGATCGGCCGCGTCCGGCCGTCAGCCGTCAATACCGCGGTGTCGCCCAGGACGCAATACGTGCAGGCATGAGAGCAACCCCGGTACGGGTTGATCGTCCACCCGAACGGCACGCGCGAGCCAGCCGGGACGCGGTTGAGCGCGCTCTTGGCACGAACCTCGTAGAAGCGGGTCTCGAGCGCCTCGGGAGCGTCGAAACGGCGCACCACCGCGGTATCGGCATGGCCCGGTAGCCGCGCCCGCTCGTCTGCCTCGACTGTCTGCTCGTCCCAGCGCATCGAACACATGTTCGCACGCGCGCCGGATGGCATCCCTCGCCGGGCACGGACACGCTGTAGGCGGCCCGCAGCCAACGTGAACCGATCACCTGTGGCCGGTTGCAGCGGGCGGCGAGAGGACGGGGAACAGCGCGGGGTCGGCGTAGTCGGGAGTGCGATCGCCGGCGCGACGGCAGAGGTCGTCGTTCCGGTGGTGTGCGACCGTGTTGTCGGACAGCGTGTGGCGCTGGTAGTGGTTGTCGGTTGGCTGCAGGTGGATCGCGAGCGACCGTCGTGGCTGCGTGGCGCGGTTGGGGCCGCTGCCGTGGATCGTCCGACAGTGGTGGAAGCTGAGCTGGCCACGCTTGAGCACCGCGGGCGCCTTGACGACGGTGCGGCCAGCCGCTGCCAGGGCGGCCTCCTGGCGATCGAGATTCGACGCGAAGAAGTCCAGCCCGATCGCGTCCCAGCGGTGGCTTGCGTCGATGAAGGTGATCGAGCCGCCGTCCTCGTCGACGTCGTGGAATGGCACCCAGGCGGTCAGCATCTCCTGCGACGTGCAGGTCTCCCAGTACTGCCGGTCGGTGTGCCAGCCCACGTTGGCAGGGCGGCCCGGGGTGTCGACCGGCTTGAACAGCAGCTGGTCGTGCCAGAGCCGGATGCCCGCCGCGCCGCTGAGCCGGGTCGCGATCGCGCCGATCGCCGGGGACGCGACCAGTGCGGCGAGCTCGTCGATCCGCAGTGAGGCGTAGTCGTTCTTGCGCAGGCCATCGCCGTGCTCGGGACGCCAGCCGTCGCCCTCGACGCCGGCGGGACCGGGCCGGTCGCGCGCGCCCGCGTAGAAGCGCTGCATGCCGCGCTGGGCGGCATCGAGGACCTCGCCGGGCAGCACGATGCCCGACAGCCAGTAGCCGTGCTCCCGGTAGGCGGCCACGTCGCCCTCCGTCGGCAGGACGTTCTCCAGATGGTGAGTGGTGCTCGTCATGGCGCGATCCTGGACCCCCGAGCAGCGATCCGCGTCCCCGAACCGGCGCAAGATGTGGCGTATCTTCTGGTCCCATGAGCGTCACCCGACCGACCGGGCTGCGGGCCGGATTCCACGCGGAGGGCGACACGGCGCACGCGATCGGCCTGATCCACGCGGGCGAGCAGTGGGCGCCCGGCACGTTCGCGATCGACCGTCACGTCCATCCGGGCTGGGAGCTGTACCTGCAGGCGCACGGCACGACCAGCTGGCGGGTCGCGGGCGCCGTTCAGCGGTTGGCACCGGGGAATCTGCTCGCGGTCGCGCCCGGCGTCGAGCACGCCCTCGCCAGCCGCCCGACGGCCAACCACCACTTCTTCTACGCCGCGTTCGCTCCCGAGGCGCTGCTCGCTCGTCATCCCGCGTTGCGCTCCGCGTGGTCGACGCCGCCAGGCTTCCGGCATGTCATCGGCGGCGAGCGACTACTCCCCGCCTTCCAGACCCTCGTCCGCGAGCTCAGCCTCCGCCTGTCCTTCGCCCGCGAGGGGCTCAGCGCGGCGCTGGACGTCCTCCTCGTCGAGGCCACGCGGGTCCTCGCGGCACCACAAGCGGCGCCCGTCCTGCTCGCGCACCCCGCGGTCATCGCCACGCGAGGTCTGCTCGATGCCCACTACGACCGGCGGTGGTCACTCGATCAGCTCGCCGCCCGCGTGGGACTCTCCCCCAAGCACCTGCACGGACTCTTCTCCCGCGACCTCGGCGTCACCCCTCACCGCTACCAGCTCGAGCGGCGTATGGGCCGCGCACAGGAGCTCCTCACGACGACGGACCTGCCCGTCACCACGATCGCGTTCGAGCTCGGCTTCGGCTCGAGCCAGCGGTTCTCGCGCACACACCGCCGGCAGTTTGGAACCACGCCGCGCGCCCATCGCCAACGGAGCCGTCCGACGTCCGCCCGCCACGATGAGATGAGCTAGGCGGAGCTCCGGCGGCGGCCGGTCAGCCCGTCCGCAACAGCAGGCTCACCTGATCGCCCGTGAGCGTCTGGCTGGTCGCCCCCTGGATCGCCACGTCGACGTACTCGCCTGGCTGGGCGACGCCGGCGAAGTTGACGACTTTGTTGTGGCGCGTGCGGCCGCGCAGACGGCTCGCATCGGTACGCGAGGTGCCCTCGACCAGGACCTCGACCGTGCGACCGACGAAGCGCTGCGCGCGCTCGCGGGCGCGGCGCTGGACGACCTCGACCAGGCGCTGCATGCGCTCGACCTTCTCCTCGTGCGGGACGCCATCCTCGAGCTCTGCGGCCTCGGTGCCGCGGCGCGGGGAGAAGATGAACGTGAACGCGCCGTCATAGCCGACCTCCTCGACGACCTCGAGCGTCTCGCGGAAGTCCGCCTCGGTCTCCCCCGGAAAGCCGACGATGACGTCGGTGGTCAAAGCGACGTCCGGCACGTGCTCGCGGATCAGCGCGACGCGGTCGAGGTAGCGCTCGCGCGTGTACGTGCGACGCATCGCCTTGAGGATGCGCGAGGAGCCGGCCTGCAGCGGCAGGTGCACGTGCTCGCACACGGCGGCGAGCTCGGCGTGTGCGCGGATGACGTCCTCGCGCATGTCCTTCGGGTGCGGGCTCGTGTAGCGGACGCGGCACACGCCCGGCACCGCGTCCAGCGCAGCCAGCAGCCGCGCGAACGTCGCCCGCTCGGGCCGCAGGTCGCGGCCGTAGGCGTTGACGTTCTGGCCGAGGAGCGTGAGCTCGCTCACCCCGTCGGCGGCAAGGCGTTGCCCCTCGTCGACCAGCTCGGCGAGCGGCCGGGAGACCTCGCGCCCGCGCGTGGACGGGACGATGCAATAGGAGCAGTTGCAGTTGCAGCCGACGGAGATCTGCATCCAGGCCTGGACGTCGCGTGCCCGCTTGGGTGGAAGATGGCCGGTGAAGCCCTCGAACTCGAAGTAGCCTTGGGCGGTCAGCGAGTCCAAGGTGAGGAAATCGGCCGACTTGTGGACCTGGCCGGGACCGAACGCGACGTCGACGAACGGGAACTGGCGGAAGACCTGCTCCTTGACGGACTGCGCCCAGCAGCCGCCGACGCCGATCAGGCGCTCCGGGTCGCGCCGCTTCAGCGCCTTGGCCTCATGCAGGTGGGCGACGAACCGCTCGTCGGCCTTCTCGCGGATCGAGCAGGTGTTGAAGAGGATGAGATCCGCGTCGGCGCGCTCGGCCGCCTCGCGGTAGCCGAGCGACTCGAGCATGCCCTTCATGCGCTCGGAGTCGTGCGCGTTCATCTGGCACCCGAACGTGGTGACGTGGTAGCTCTTCACTTCGCGTACTCCGTGGACCGCGACTCCCGGATCACCGTCACCTTGATCTGGCCCGCGTATTCCAGCTCCTGCTCGATCTCCCGGGCAATCTCGTGGGAGAGAAGCACGGCCGCATCATCGTCGACATCGCCCGGGGCGACCATGATGCGGATCTCCCGGCCCGCCTGCATCGCATACACCTTGTCGACGCCGTCGTGGCGGGTGGCGATCTGCTCCAGGTCTCGCAGGCGCTTGACGTACTGCTCGAGCGACTCGCCGCGGGCCCCGGGGCGTGCGCCGGACAGCGCATCGGCGGCCTGCACCAGAACCGCCTCGACGGTCTGGGGCTCCACCTCGTTGTGGTGGGCCTCCATCGCGTGCGCCACCGCCTCGGACTCGCCGTGGCGCCGGGCGAGCTGGCCCCCGACGAGCGCGTGCGGGCCCTCCACCTCGTGCGAGACGACCTTTCCGATGTCGTGCAGGAGCGCCGCTCGGCGGGCGGTCTTCGCACTGGCCCCCAGCTCGCCGGCCATCAGCGCAGCGAGGTGCGCGCACTCGACCGAGTGCGCGAGCACGTTTTGCCCGTAGCTCGTGCGGAACTTCATGCGCCCGAGCAGCTTGATCATCTCGGCGTCCAGCCCCTGGACGTTGGCGTCGAGCGTGGCCTGCTCGCCGGCCTCGACCATGTGATCGTCCAGCTGCGCCTTGGCGCGGAGATAGGTCTCCTCGACACGAGCAGGATGGATCCTCCCGTCCGAGAGCAGCTCTACCAGTGTCATGCGGGCAACCTCGCGACGCACGCCGTCAAAGCCCGAGAGGACGACGGCGTTGGGCGTGTCGTCGATGATGATGTCGATCCCGGTCAGGTTCTCCAGGGCGCGGATGTTGCGCCCGTCACGCCCGATGATGCGCCCCTTCATGTCGTCCGATGAGAGTTGGACTACCGAGACGGTGGTCTCGGCTGCGTGCCCCGCCGCCATGCGCTGCATGCATACGGCGAGGATGTTCCGGGCACGCCTGTCCGCGTCGCGCCTGGTCTCCTCCTCCACCTGGCGGATTAGCCTCGCGGAGTCGTGGCGCGTGGAGTCCTCGACCTCCCGGAGCAGGATCTGCTTGGCCTGGCTGACGCTCATCCCGGCGATCTTCTCGAGCTCGAGCACATGCTCTCGCTTGCGCTCGTCGAGCACCTCGCGCTGGCGGTCCAGCTCCCGCGCGCGATCCTCCAGGGACTTCTCCTGGCGGGACAGCTCCGCCAGCTTCACGTCGATCGCGTTCTCCTTGGTGAGAGTGCGCTCCTCGATGCGCACGATCTCGCCGCGGCGCTGGCGAAGGTCGTCCTCGAGCTGGGTAGGGCCCTGGGTGTCGCCGGTCGGGGCGGGAGGCGTGCCGGCCGGGGTCACCGGTGCAGGCGAGCCCGCGGTGCGCGTGTGCCTGGCGTAGACGACGGCGGCTACCACGAGCCCCATGGCCAACAGCGCCGCCGCGATCACGATTGCCATTCCGTTCCTCTCGCCGGGCCGGGCGAGCCGGCCAGTCGGTTTCCGTTGGCGTCAGACCGGGCCGCGCGGCAGGCGCGGACGGCTATGAGGCGGCGGCTCCGTGTCCGCCGGATGTCAGTCGTCGATCAGCGGCCGGGTAGCGAGGATCGCGTGCGCGGCGCTCCGCCGTGCACGGTCGGTTCGGTGGCCTTGCCTGCTGAGGACGCTGTGGTCAAAAGGTCGGTTTGCTGGGGTTTCATGCCCTTGCGGGCCCGTGT
>JBPCNM010000410.1:0-11403 GCA_051001255.1 Solirubrobacteraceae bacterium | reverse complement strand
GTTGCGGGGAGCGCGTCCGCTGGGCTCATGGCGACGTGCAGGCGCTGCCGTATGCCGACGGCGCGTTCGACGTCGTAGTGTCCGCGTTCGGCGCCGACCTCGCGCCGCGGCCGCGCCGGGCGATCGGCGAGCTGGCCCGCGTGTTGCGCCTGGGCGGCCGGCTTGTGCTCGCCGCCTGGGCGCCGCGCGGGCTGCCGGGCCGCCTCGACGAGCACGTCGCCCTGCCCGACGGCGTGCGGCCGGCCTCGGCCTGGGCGGACGAGGAGACCGGCCGGCGCCGGCTGGAGCCGCACTTCGAGCGGGTCGAGCGCCGCACCCGGACCGTTGCGCTCGCGTTCCCGGACCCGACCGCGATGTTCGACGCGTTCACGCTCCCGCTCGGGCTCTCAGCGGAGCGCCGCGCCGCGCTGCGTCCGGCCTTCGACCGCCTGCTGGCGGCGCAGAACAACCGCCCGCCGGCCGCTGAGATCGACGCTCGCTACGTCCTGTACGCGGGGCACCGCCGCGGCTGAACGCCGGCCGCTATCCTGTGCGACCGCCCATGCCCAAGATGAAGTCCCACTCCGGCGCGAAGAAGCGCTTCAAGAAGTCCAGCACCGGCAAGCTGCAGGCCCGGCACGCCTTCTCGAGCCACATCCTCGAGAAGAAGACGCCGAAGCGCAAGCGCGGCTTCCGCAAGGGCTTCGCCGTGGCGAAGGCGGACGTCAAGACCGTCACCAGGCTGCTCGGGGGCAACGGGCGATGACCCGCGTCAAGCGTTCCGTCGCCGCGCGTAAGAAGCGCCGCGCTACGCTCGAGCGGGCCAAGGGCTACCGCGGGGAGGCGCACTCCTCCTACCGCCGCGCCAAGGAAGCCGTCATGAAGGCGGACTCCTACGCGTACCGCGACCGGCGCAACCGCAAGCGCGACTTCCGCCGCCTGTGGATCACCCGCATCAACGCCGCGGCGCGCCAGAACGGGATGAGCTACGGCACGTTCATGCACGGCCTCAAGCTGGCCGGGATCGAGATCGACCGCAAGGTGCTCGCCGACATCGCCGTGCGCGACGCCGACACGTTCCGGCGATTCGCCGACGCCGCCCGCGAGGCGTTGCCGGCTTAGCGGCTGACGACACCAGACCTTCCGGGCGCCCCTCCTGACAGGACGGGCGCCCTTTTTGTTTCCCGCAACCGATGCCGATCACCAGCCCCAACAACGAACAGCTCAAGGAGGTCCGCAAGCTCGCCGGCCGCCGCTGGCGCGACAAGACGCGCACGTTCGTGGCCGAGGGCGAGGATCTGATCGAGGCCGCCGAGGCCGCGGGCTGGCGGGCGGAGATCATGCTGTGCGAGGCCGGCTCGGGCCTGGCGGGCGACGAGGTCGCTCCGCACCTGCTCAAGCAGTACTCGCAGCTCGGCTCGGGCACGCGCGCGCTCGCCGTCTACCCGCAGCGCTGGGCGTCGGCCGCCGCCGGGCCGGTGTGCGCCGCGCTGTGGGGCGTCAACGACCCCGGCAACGTGGGCACCGTGCTGCGCTCCGCGCTGGCCTTCGGCGCCGGCAGCGTGGCGCTGGGACCGGGCACCGCCGACCCGTACGGGCACAAGGCGGTAAGGGCGTCGATGGGCGCGATCTTCGCGGTGCCGATCGTGCGGATCTCCAACGTCGGAGAGCTGCCCGGCCACAAGGTCGCGCTCGTGGCGCGCAGCGGCCGCACGCTGGCCGAGGTCGGGCGAGTCGAGGTGACGCTGGTGATCGGCGCGGAACGCGAAGGGCTGCCGGCCGGGGTGCTGGCCGGCTGCAACGAGACGGCGCACATCCCGATCCGCTCGGAGTCGCTCAACGCGGCGATGGCGGCGACGATCGGGCTCTACGAAGTCACTAGGGTGGCGCGCGCATGAAGGGCAAGATCGAGGAGCTCCGGGCGCAGGGCGCTGCGGCGATCGCGGCCGCCGGCGGCACCGCCGAGCTCGAGCAGGCGCGGATCGCCTACCTGGGTCGCAAGGCCGAACTGCCCAATCTGCTGCGCGGCGTCGCGCAGCTCGCGCCGGACGAGCGCGGGGCGATCGGCCGCGCGGCCAACGAGGCGCGCAAGGCGCTGGAGGCCGCCGTCGACGCGCGCCGGGCGGAGCTCGAGCGGGCCGAGCTCGACGTCCGGCTGACCGGCGACGCCCTCGACGTCACGCTGCCCGGCACGCCGGCGGTGCCGGTCGGCCGCCTGCACGTGATCACCGCCATGCGGCGGGAGATCGAGGACATCTTCATGGGCCTCGGCTTCCGCGTCGCCGAGGGCCCGGAGATCGAGACCGTCTACTACAACTTCGACGCGCTCAACTACTCGCCGCACCATCCGACGCGACTGCGGACCGACACCTTCTACACCACCGAGGGCGCGGTCCTGCGCACCCACACGTCGCCGATGCAGACGCGCGCGATGGAGGCGCACCCGCCGCCGCTCTACGTCGTCGTTCCCGGCCGCACGTACCGGCGCGACTCCGATGCCACGCACACGCCGCAGTTCCACCAGGTCGAAGGGCTCGCGGTCGACGAGGACGTCACGCTCGGCGACCTCCAGGGCACGCTGCTCGCCTTCGCCCGCGCAGTGTTCGGCGAGGACCGGAAGGTGCGGCTGCGCCCCCACTTCTTCCCGTTCACCGAGCCGAGCGTCGAGTGCGACGTCTCTTGCTTCAACTGCACCGCCGGCTTCCTGCGCGACGGCGCGCGCTGCCACCTGTGCAAGGGCACCGGCTGGATCGAGATCCTCGGCTCGGGCATGGTCGACCCGAACGTGTTCGGCTACGTGCGCGAGCACGGATACGACCCCGAGCGGATCCAAGGCTTCGCGTTCGGCATGGGGATCGAGCGGATCGCCTTCCTCAAGCACGGCGTGAGCGACCTGCGCCTGATGTACGAGAACGACCTGCGGTTCCTGGAGCAATTCGGATGATGGGCGCAACCGGCTCGGCGCCGGCGCGCGCATGCGGAGCGGACCGATGAGGCTGCCGCTCCTGTGGCTGCACGACTACTGCGATCCCGGCCTCGAGCCGTTCGACCTCGCCGCACGGCTGGCGCTGACCGGCACCGAGGTCGATCGCGTGCACGCGCACGGCGTGACCGCGCTCGAGCACTTCGTGATCGGCAAGGTGCTGAGCGCCGAGCGCCATCCCGACGCCGACCGGCTGACCGTCTGCACGGTCGACACCGGCGCGGGGGAGCCCGCGCAGATCGTCTGCGGCGCGCCCAACGTGGCGGCGGGCCAGACCGTCGCCGTGGCGCGGCCGGGCGCGGTGATGCCCGACGGCACGAAGCTCAAGCGGGCCAAGCTCCGCGGGCAGCAGTCCGACGGGATGATCCTGGCCGAGGACGAGGTCGCCATCGGGACCGAGCACGACGGGATCATGGTGCTCGACGACGCGCTCACGGCCGGCACGCCGCTGGCCGGAGTGCTGCCGATAGCCACCGACGTGCTCGAGCTGGAGATCACGCCCAACCGGCCCGACTGCCTCGGCGTCTACGGCGTTGCGCGCGAGGTGCACGCCGCGACCGACACGCCGCTCGCCCCGGCCCCGTGGTCCGAGGACGAGCACCCGGCGGGCGACGCGATCCCCGGCTTCGTCGTCGACGTGCAGGCGTCCGACCTGTGCCCGCGCTTCACCGCGCGGATGTTCGAGGGCGTGCGGCTCGGGCCCTCGCCCGCGTGGCTGAAGGCGCGGCTGATGGCGGCGGGCCAGCGTCCGATCAACAACGTCGTCGACATCACCAACTACGTGATGCTGCTCACCGGCCAGCCGATGCACGCGTTCGACGCCGACCTCGTCGCCGGTGCGACGCTGGTCGTGCGCCGCGGGCGGGCGGGGGAGACGATGACCACGCTCGACGACGTCGAGCGCACGCTGGACGCCGAGATGTGCGTGATCGACGACGCGGAAGGGCCCACCTCGATCGCCGGGGTCATGGGCGGCGCGCGCTCGGAGGTGCGTGAGACCACCACGCGCGTGCTGATGGAGGCCGCGACCTGGAACGGGCCGAACATCCAGCGCACGTCCACGCGCCTGGCGCTGCGGACCGAGGCGTCGGGCCGGTTCGAGAAGCAGCTGCAGCCCGAGCAGGCCACCGAAGGCCAGGCCGTGGCGACGAAGCTGATGATCGAGCTGTGCGGCGCGCGGCCGGTCGGCGGCACGATCGACGTCGGCGGTCCCGGGCCGGAGCCGTTGACGCTGCGGCTGCGCGACGTGAGGACCGAGCGGCTGCTCGGCGTGGTGGTGGCGCGCGAGGACGCCGCCCGGATCCTGGCCGGCCTGGGCTTCGGTGTGATCGAGGCCGAGGACGGGCTCGACGTGACCGTGCCGCCGTGGCGGCGGGCCGACGTGGAGCGCGAGGCCGACCTGATCGAGGAGGTCGCCCGGGTCTGGGGCCTGGAGCGCATCCCCGCGACGCTGCCCTCCCGCCGCGGGGCGGTCGGGCGCCTGGCGCCCGAGCAGCGGATCCGCCGCCGCGCCGAGGACGCGCTGGTCGGCGCCGGCCTGTCGGAGGCCGTCGGCTGGAGCTTCGCCGCCCCCGACGTCGCGCGCCGGCTCGGCCTGCCGGACGACCTCGTCGTGCTCGAGAACCCGATGTCCGAGGAGCAGTCGGTCATGCGGGCCACGCTCGTCGGCTCGCTGCTGGACGCGCTCGCGCGCAACCGCTCGCGCGGGTTCGAGGACGTGCGCCTGTTCGAGTACGGCGCGGTGTACGTGCCGCGGCTCGACCCTGTCCCGGCGCAGCGCGGAGCGCCCGGCGGCGCACGGTCTGACCCCCTCGCGTTCACCGGCAACCCCTGGTACCCGGTCGCCGACCCGGCCCTGCCGATCGAGCGCACGCGCCTCGCCGCGCTGATGACCGGTCGGGCCCGGCCGGCGAGCTGGCGCGACGCCGAGCCGCCGCGCGTGGACGTCTTCACCGCCAAGGGGGTGCTGGAGACGCTGCTGGACGCGCTGCGGGTCGACTGGCGCGTCGACGCCGCCACCGACCAGCCGTTCCTGCACCCGCGTCGCGGGGCGACCGTGTTCGCCGGCGACCGGCGCGCGGGCTGGCTCGGCGAGCTGCACCCGTCGGTCGCCGCCGGCTGGGACCTCGACGGCGTCGTCGCCGGCTTCGAGCTCGACTTCGGCGTGCTCGCCGCGGCCGCCACGTCCGTGCCGCGCTACGAGGACCTCACGTCGTTCCCCGCGATCCGGCAGGACCTCGCCGTGGTCGTCGGCGACGACGTGCCGTCGGCCCGGGTGCTCGAGGTGATCCGGAGCGCCGGCGGCGCGCTGCTGCGCCGCGCCGAGGTGTTCGACGTGTACCGCGGCGCCCAGGTCGGCGCGGACCGCGTCCTGCCTCCCTCGTCTCTTCGCTCGCTCGCGGTCCGGCTGGAGTTCCAGGCGCCCGACCGCACGCTCACCGACCAGGACGTCGCCCAGCGGCGCGACAAGATCGTCGCCGCTCTGCGCGAGCAGGTCGGAGGCGAGCTGCGTGGCTAGGGTCGCCGTGCTCGGCGCGAGCGGCTATGCCGGGGCCATCGCGGCGATGCTCGTGCACCGCCATCCGTTCTTCGAACTGGCCCACGTCACCGCGCGCTCGGAGGCCGGCGCGCGGCTGGACGACATCCACCCGCGCACGCGCGTGCCGATGGCACTCGAGCCGTGGGACCCCGAGGTCCAGTCCGACGTCGACGCGGCGCTGGTCTGCTGGCCGCATCGCGTCGCCGCGCCCGCGGTGGCGCAGCTGCGCGAGCGCGGCGTGCGCGTCGTCGACCTGTCGGCCGACTTCCGGCTGGAGGACCGCGGGATCTACGAGGACTGGTACGGCGAGCACGGCGCGCCCGAGCTGTTCGGGCAGGGCGTCTACGGCCTGCCGGAGCTGCACCGCGACCGGATCGCCGGCGCCGATCTCGTCGCCAACCCCGGCTGCTACCCGACCGCGGCGCTGCTCGCGCTCGCGCCGCTCGCCCGCGCCGGGCTGATCGGCGACGTCGTGATCGACGCGAAGGCGGGCGTCTCGGGCGCCGGCCGCGAGCCGACGCCGGCCACGCACTTCATCTCCGCCGACGAGAACATGACGCCCTACAAGGTCGAGCGCCACCGCCATACGCCCGAGATCGAGCAGGAGCTCGCCGGCCAGGGCGCCGCGGTCACGATCACGTTCACGCCGCCCCTGGTCCCGCTCGCGCAGGGCGAGCTGGTATCATGCTACATCATGCCCGCGCGCGAGCACACCGAGGACGAGGTGATGGCCGTCTACGACGACGCCTACGCGCGCGAGCCGTGGGTGGAGCTGCGGCTCGGGCCGCCCGGCGTCCTGGAGGTGCGCGACACCAACTACTGCCGCGTGTCGGTGCACTGCGACGGGCGCACGGGGCGCATCCTGGTGTTCGCGTCGATCGACAACCTGTGGAAGGGCGCCGCCTCGCAGGCGGTGCAGAACCTCGACGTGATGTTCGGGCGCGACGAGCGCGAGGGGCTGGCGTGACGCCGTTCGCGTCGCGCTGGGTCGAGCCGCCGCCCTCGGTCACGGAGCTGCCCGGCGGCCTGGCGGCGGGCTTCCGCGCGGCCGGCGTCGCGGCGGGCATCAAGCCGTCGGGCGACCCCGACCTGGCGCTGCTGGTCTCCTCCGAGCCCGACACGGTGAGCGCGGCGCGCTTCACCCGCTCCGGCGTGCTGGCGGCGCCGGTGCTCCTGTGCCAGGCGCGCTGCCGGCTGGACGCCCTGCGCGCGGTCGTCGTGAACTCCGGCAACGCGAACGCCGCGACCGGCAACCGCGGCCTGGAGGACGCGGCGCGCATGCAGGGCGCGGGCGCGATGGCCGCCGGCGTGCACGAGGAGCGCGTCGCGGTCGCCTCCACCGGCGTGATCGGCGTGCCGATGCCGATGGACGGCGTCCCGCGCGGGATCCTGGCCGCTCGCTCCGAGCTCGCCGCCGACGGCGACGCCGCGTTCTGGCGCGCGATCGCCACGACCGACGCGTTCGAGAAGCGGCTCTCGCTCGCCGTCGCGCTGCCGTCGGGCACCGTGCGCGTGAGCGCGCAGGCCAAGGGCGCGGGGATGATCCAGCCGGGCTTCGCGACGCTGCTGTGCTTCGTGCAGACCGACGCGGTGCTGACGGCGGCGACCGCCGACCTGCTGCTCGGCGTCTGCGTGAAGCGCTCGTTCGACCGCATCTCGGTCGACGGGCAGCTCTCCACCAACGACACGGCGCTGCTGATGGCCTCCGGCGCCGGCGGCGTGATCGTCGAGCCGGAGTCCGAGGACGAGCTGCGCTTCGGCGAGGCGCTCGACTACGTGCTGCGGCGGCTGGCGGTGCAGGTCGTGCGCGACGGCGAGGGCGCCGCCCGGATCGGGCGCGTCCACGTCCACGGCGGCCACGACGCCACGGTCGAGCGGGTGGCGCGCGGGGTCGCCAACTCGCCGCTGGTCAAGGCGGCGCTGCACGGCGGCGACCCCAACTGGGGCCGCACCGCGCAGACCGGCGGCGCCGCGGGGCCCGGCGCGCCCCCGCTCCCGTTCGACGTCTGGATCGAGGGCGTGCAAGTGTGCGCCGCCGGCGTCGCCGTCCCGCACGACGCGCCGGCGCTGGCCGCCGCGGTCGCGGGCGAGGAGGTCTCCTACGTCGTCGGGCTGCCGGGCGAGGGCGCCGAGACCGAGGTGTTCTTCTCCGACCTCTCGCACGAGTACGTGCGCATCAACGCGGAGTACACGACGTGACGCACGAAGTGGCCACGCTGCTCGAGGCGCTCCCCTACATCCGGGAGTTCCACGGCAGGACGGTGGTGATCAAGTACGGTGGCGCCGCGATGGAGGACCCCGCGCTGCGCGAGGACTTCGCGCGCGACGTCGTGCTGCTCAAGTACGTCGGGATGAACCCGATCGTCGTGCACGGCGGCGGGCCGGAGATCACCCGCTACATGGAGCGCCTGGACCTGCCGGTGGAGTTCGTCGGTGGACTCCGCGTCTCCGACGCGGCGACCGTCGAGGTCGCCAAGATGGTGCTCGTCGGCAAGGTCAACAAGGACATCGTCCTGCGCCTGGGCCGTCACGGGCAGCCGGCGGTCGGCCTGTGCGGCGACGACGGCCTGCTGTTCCGCGTCGCGACGATGGAGGGGCCGGAGGGCGAGGACATCGGCTACGTCGGGCGGATCGAGCGCATCGACGTGGGCGTGATCCGGCACGTCGCCGAGGACTACATCCCGGTGATCGCGTCCGTCGGCGCCGACCGCCACGGCCGCTCGCACAACGTCAACGCCGACGAGGCCGCCGGCGCCGTCGCCCGCGCGCTCGGCGCCTACAAGGTGATGTTCCTCACCGACGTCGCCGGCTGGCTGGCGGATCCCGCCGACGCGGGGTCCGTGATCTCCGAGACGACCGCCGCCGAGGTCGAGCAGGCGCTGCCCTCGCTGGCCGGCGGGATGCGCCCGAAGCTCGCGGCCTGCGTGAACGCGATCCACGGCGGCGTGGCCAACGCGCACATCATCGACGGCCGCACGCCGCACTCGCTGCTGCTCGAGCTGTTCACCGATGCCGGCATCGGCACGAAGGTGCGCCCAGCACGGTGAGCGGCGCGCTGATGAACACCTACGCCCGCTTCCCGGTCGAGTTCGAGCGGGGGGAGGGGGTGACGCTGTGGGACGCCGAGGGCAACGCGTACCTCGACTTCCTGGCCGGCATCTCGGTCTGCAACGCCGGCCACTGCCACCCGCAGGTGGTAGCAGCGATCGAGGCGCAGGCGCGCACGCTGATGCACGTCTCGAACCTCTACTTCACCCGGCCGATGGTCGAGCTGGCCGAGCGGCTCTCCGCGTCCTCGCTCGGCGGGCGCGTCTACTTCGCCAACTCGGGCGCCGAGGCCAACGAGGCGGCGCTCAAGCTCGTCCGCAAGGCACGCCCGCGCGGCGACGTCGTCGTGCTGCACGGCGGTTTCCACGGCCGCACCTACGGCGCGCTCTCGGCGACGTTCCAGGAGTCCAAGCAGGCCCCGTTCGCGCCGCTGGTGCCCGGATTCGTGCCCGTGGCGCGCGACCCCGAGGCGCTCGACGCCGCGGTGGGCGAGACCACCGCGGCGGTCCTGCTGGAGCCGATCCAGGGGGAGACCGGCGTCACCGTCCTGTCCGGGGAGCTGCTGGCGGCCGCGCGCGCGGCCTGCGATCGCACCGGCGCCGCGCTGGTGTTCGACGAGGTGCAGACCGGGATGGGTCGCACGGGCACGCTGTGGGCCTACGAGGGCGTCGGCGTGGTGCCCGACGCGATCACGGTCGCCAAGGCGCTCGGCGGCGGCCTGCCCGTCGGCGCGCTGATCACCGGCGAGCGGCTCGCCGACGTGCTCGCCCCGGGAGACCACGGCTCGACGTTCGCGGGCGGCCCGGTGATCGCGGCGGCGGCGCACGCCGCGCTCGACGTGCTCGACGACCCGGCCCTGCTGGCGCGCGTGCGCGAGCTGGGCGCGCGCCTGCGGGAGTCGTTGCGCGACCTGCCGGGCGTGCTCGACGTGCGCGGGCGCGGGCTGATGGTGGCCGCCGACGTCGACCGCTCGGCGCCCGATGTCGTGCGCCGAGCGCTGCTCGAGCAGCGACTCGTGATCAACGCGACCGGCCCGCAGACGCTGCGCTTCCTGCCGCCGCTCGTCGTCGAGCAGTCCCACGTCGACGACGCGCTCGCCCGGCTGGCGCCGCTGCTGTCCTGACTTCGCCACTCGTCCGCCTCGGCGTGGCGCCGACCGGTGCGCGCTGTAGCGCGTGCGCGAAGCGCTCCTCCTCGAGTGCCGCGGGCAGCGCTGGAGGCGGCCGGTGCTCAGCCGACGACCTCGACGGTGACGTCAAGCGCGCGATAGGTGTCGAGCGCCCGGCGATCGCGCGTCCCGAGCGTGAGTCGATGCTCGGCAGCCGTCGCGCCGACGAGTGCGTCGTACACCGACCCTCCCGCGATCCGGGCCGATTCGAGTCGCGCGAGCAGCGTCGTCGCCGCGTCAGCGCTAAGGAACCTCGTATGGGGGAAGCCGGCCTGCAGCAGTCGAGCCACGGTCGCGGGCGTGCGGCGGGCCGGGGGTGGAAGTCGCGTCAGCACCGAGAACGTCTCGAAGGCCGCGTGGCCGGCGAGCCCGAGTTGCCGGTCTGCGAGAGCCTCGTAGGTCGCGGCATGATGCTCGTGGTCGGCCACCGTGAGCGCGACGGCGACGCTCGTGTCGAC
The DNA here is from genome assembly GCA_051001255.1 of Solirubrobacteraceae bacterium. Lineage (GTDB taxonomy): Bacteria > Actinomycetota > Thermoleophilia > Solirubrobacterales > Solirubrobacteraceae > DASQMT01. The sequence goes on along the minus strand of JBPCNM010000410.1, from coordinate 1,228 downwards.
CAGCAGGTCGGGACCGCGCCTACCTCTGGTCGGCATCGCGGAGCGACCGTACGACGGCGTCGTCGACGACCGTTCCGGCCGCCGGTATCACGAGGCGCCCGCCTCGCTCTTCGAGTGACTCGAGTGCGATCGGCTCGACACGGATCCCTGTGCCGTCGGCGATGACCTCGACGACGCCGGGCCGCAGGCCGAGGCGATCTCGCAGCGCCTTCGGTATGACGAGCCGTCCTGCCTTGTCGATGGTTGCCCACATGCCTTGAGCGTACCATCGCAATGGTTGCCGGGACCATTCTCCGCCGGTCACGCGACCCTCCCGGCCGACTAGAGTTGCCGCCTCGCACCCGTGGAGCCCTCGATCGACAACATCGCGCCGGCCGGCGCCGCGGACGCCGAGCGCATGCGCGTGCTGCTCGTCGAGGATGACGACGGCGACGCGCTGCTCGTCGAGGAGGAGCTGGAGCAGTCGGGCGCGCGCGTCGAGCTCGCACGCTGCCGGACGCTCGCCGAGGCCGCCCGCGTGGGCCCGGCCGGCTATGACTGCATGCTGCTCGACCTCAATCTGCCCGACGCCCAGGGGCTCGACGGCCTGCGCGAGCTGCGCGCGCTCGCGCCGGGGCTCGCGGTGCTCGTGCTCACCGGGCTCGACGACGAGCGGCGCGGCGTCGAGGCGGTCGCCGCCGGTGCGCAGGACTACCTGGTCAAGGGCTCGACCAGCGGCGTGCTGCTGGCGCGTTCGCTGCGCTACGCCGTCGAGCGCCGGCGCGCCGAGCTGACCCAGCAGCAGCTCTCGATCGCGCAGCTCGAGGCGCGCGAGAACGCGCGGCTGGAGCGCGGGCTGCTGCCGGCGCCGCTCGTGACCGACCCGGCGCTGACGCTCGCGACCCACTACCGGCCGGGCCGCCGCCGCGCGCTGCTGGGCGGCGACTTCTTCGACGCGGTTCAGACGCCCGGCGGGGTCGTGCATGCGGTGATCGGGGACGTCGCCGGCCACGGCCCCGACGAGGCGGCGCTCGGCGTCTGCCTGCGCATCGCGTGGCGCACGCTGGTCCTCGCAGGCTCGCCGCCGGACGAGCTGCTCGCGCGGCTGCAGGACGTCCTCGTCGTGGAACGCCACGCCGAGCAGGTGTTCACGACGCTGTGCATGGTCTCGCTCGACGCCGAGCGCAGCGGCGCGGTGGTCCGCCTCGCCGGGCACCCGCCGCCGCTGCTGCTGGCCGGCGGGCGCGCG
>JBPCNM010000409.1:0-2597 GCA_051001255.1 Solirubrobacteraceae bacterium | reverse complement strand
CCCCGACTGCCGGATCTGGGCGTGCGCGGCCGCGGTCGAGACCACGGGCGCCGCGCACGCGGACGTCGAGGCGCGGCTGGACGGCGTCCTCTCCACGCCGCGCTTCCTGCGCGAGATCGGCGACGCGCGGCTGGTGGTCGTGTGAGGCGGGCGCTCGCCGTGCTCACGCTGGCGGCGGCGCTTGCCGGCTGTGGCACCCCGCCGCCCGACCTGTTCGTCGTGAAGCGCAGCGGCGCCGATCGCAACGCCAACCTGGAGCTGCTCGTCTCCGACGGCGGCAGCGTGCGGTGCAACGGCTCCGAGCACGCGATCGAGGCCGACCGCCTCCTCGCCGCGCGCCAGCTGGTGCGCGACCTCGAGCCCCAGGCCGAGCTGGGCATCGAGCTGCCCCCGGGCCCGGGCACCCAGCTCTCCTACCGCGTGGAGATGGAGCGCGGGACGGTGGCGTTCTCGGACACGTCGCCGGGGATCCCGAGAACGTTCCAGCGCGTGGCCGCGTTCACGAAGGACGTGGCCGAGCGCGTGTGCGGGATCGAGCGCTGACGGCTAGGCTCGCGCTCATGGCCGCCGAAGAGCTCCTCGCCGCCGTCAAGGCCGGCGACGCCGCCGCCGTGCAGGCGCTGCTGGAGTCCGATCCGGAGCTCGCCGGTGCGCTGGAGGGAGGCGTGCCCGCGGTGCGGATCGCGCTGTATCACCGCCAGCCCGCCGTGCTGGAGGCGCTGCTCGCCGCCCAACCGCCGCTCGACGGTCTCGACCACGCCGCGCTGGGCTGGGCGGAGGACCTGCGCCGCGACGTCGCCGGCGATCCCCAGCTGCTCACGAGGCGCTCGGCGGACGGCTTCACTGCGCTGCACTTCGCGTGCTTCCTCGGCGGTGCGCCCGCGGCCGCCGTGCTGCTCGAGGCGGGCGCGGACCCGAACGCGCCGGCCGAGAACGACAGCGGCGTGCGGCCGCTGCACTCGGCGGCCGCTGCGCGCGACGCCGAGGCGGCGCGGCTGCTGCTCGAGGACGGCGCCGATCCCCAAGGCACGTAGGCCGGCGGGCACACCGCCCTGCACGCGGCGGCGCTGCACGACGACGACGCGCTCGCCGCGCTGCTGCTGCGCCACGGCGCCGATCCCGCGCTCCGCAGCGACCAGGGCGCCGACGCCGCCGGCATCGCCCGCGCGCAGGAGTCCGCCGCGGTGCTCGCGCTGCTCGGCGCTTAGGCCCTTAGGAGCCGAAGTGGACCTTGCCGTTCGAGCGCGCGCGCGCCTGCGCCCGCTCGACGAAGTCCAGCCGCTTGATCGCGCCGCGGAAGAGGCGCGTGACCAGCCGCAGCCGCGCGCTTTCCGAGCGCAGGTCGAGCAGGCCCTGCTTGGCCTCCAGCCCGAACTCGACGGTGGCCGCCATCTGGTAGGCCGACATCGCGCCGATCTCCTCGGGATCGGGCGTGCGGTCGGTCGCCTGCTCGACCAGGTCGGCGTAGATCGAATGCGCCTCGGCGGCGGCCTCGGGGTCGGCCTCCTCGCTGCGGTCCTCGAGGAACTCGACCGTTCCGGCCGGGTAGGCGAGCTCCTCCTGGCGCGCCTCGATCCGGAACGCACGCGTGCCGCGGGCGACCAGGTTGAGCCGTCCGTCGGGCATGCGCTCGAGCACCTCGGCGACCTCGCACGCGCAGCCGACGGGGCGCAGGCCGTCGTCGGAGACCCAGACGATGCCGAACTCGCCCTCCTCCTCGAGCACGCGCGCCATCATCGTCTTGTAGCGGTCCTCGAAGATGTGCAGCGGGATCAGCTCGCTCGGAAGGGCGACGAGGCCCAGCGGGAAGAGCGGGAAGTCGCGCACCAGCGGCGCCATCGCCAGAGCGTAGTAGACGCGCGACCGCGTGAGCCCTGGGCGCGCCCGCCCCGTACCGAGGAGGATGCGGACCGCCCTCGTCTGGTTCCGGCGCGACCTGCGCGTGCACGACCATCCCGCGTTGACGGCGGCGCACCGGGCGGCCGAGCGCGTGGTGCCGGTGTTCGTGCTCGACCCGCGGCTGCTCGACGCCGGCCGCTTCCCGTCGGCCAACCGCGCGTGGTTCCTGCTCGAGTCGCTGCGCGAGCTGCGCAAGGCCCTGCGCGAGCGCGGCGGGGACCTGTTCGTGCGGAGCGGGAAGCCCGAGTCGGTGCTACCGGAGCTCGCTCACGCGGTGGGCGCCGAGGCGCTCTACTTCGCCTCCGACGTGTCGCCGTTCGCGATGGCGCGCGATCGCCGCGTCGAGGCGGCGCTCGACGGCGTGGCGGTCCGGCGCCAGCCGGGCAACTTCGTCGCCGACGTGGGGGTCCCACGCACCAGCGACGGGCGGCCGTTCGCCGTCTTCAGCCCGTTCTGGCGCCGCTGGGAGCAGCTGCCGCGGCGCAACGTGCACGGCACGCCGCGCAGCCTGACCGTGTCGGGCGAGCTCGATCCGGGCGCCATCCCCGACGGACCCGCGCCGGAGGCCGCCGAGCCGTGCGCGCCGGGCGAGGGCGCCGCGCGCGAGCGGCTGCACCGCTGGCTGGACGGCGGCATCGAGCGCTACCACGAGCGCCACGACCGGCTCGAGGGCGGCACGTCGGAGCTCTCGCCCTACC
>JBPCNM010000408.1:0-6824 GCA_051001255.1 Solirubrobacteraceae bacterium | reverse complement strand
TGCCGGTACAGCCTCAAGCGGTGGGCAAACGGCCCGGACATCGGCGGCGGCGGACCACTGAGGCTCAAGTACTTCTACAGCTCCCGCTGCGGCTCGTTCGCACGGGTCGAGAATGCCCCACGGAACTGCCGGGTCGTGCTCGAGCGCTCAAGCACCCAGTTTTACTGGTGGGGCTGGGTGGTCGAGACGGTCGATCCCGGGATCAACTACGCCTACACGAAGGTGGCCAACAACCTGCAGGGCCGCCTGTCGCGCAGCTTCGTGCAGTGCGGTATCGACGACCGCCCACTCAGCACGCCCGCGTACTGAGCGCACGCATCCAGCAGCTCGAGTCCCAGGGCGTCAGGGCTGCGCGTCCTGTCGCGTCGGCCGTGCGCGATCGGGCACCGACCCTGCGTCCCGGCTGCTCGGACGGACGTTCACGCGCCCCGGCCGCGGCCGGGGCGCTCAGGGTCCTAAACGTTCCGGGGCGGTCGCACGCTTCCAGCGGGGCGTGGCAGGGGCCGCGGGCACGGCGGTCGGGGCTACGACGACTTGCGCTGAACCGGCGGATCTCGCTCCGTACCGGCGGTATGCTCGGCTCCCCCTTGCTCCGCCACCACGAGGTCTGAGACTCCCATGGCCGTCGCCACCCCGTTCTACGAGACGACCGACGAGCAGAAGGCGATCATCGAGATGGTCCGCCGGTTCGTCGACGAGCAGATCATCCCGAGGGCCGAGCACTACGACGGCGCCGACGAGTACCCGGAGCCGATCGTCGAGCAGATGAAGGAGCTCGGCCTGTTCGGGGTGACGATCCCCGAGGAGCACGGCGGGATGGGGCTCGACCTCTCGACCTACACGATGATCGTCGAGGAGCTCAGTCGCGGCTGGATCTCGATCTCCGGCGTGGTCAACACGCACTTCATCGGCTCCTATCTGCTGATGAAGTTCGGCACCGACCGGCAGAAGGAGAAGCTGCTGCCGCGGATGGCGACCGGCGAGATCCGCGCCGCGTTCTCGCTGTCGGAGCCCGAGCTCGGCCCCTACGTCCAGGCGATCAAGGCCAGCGCCACGAAGACGTCCGACGGCGACTACGACGTCCGCGGCCAGAAGATGTGGGTCACCAACGGCCTCATGTCGGGCGTCGTCTTCGTGCTCGTCAAGACCGACCGCGAGGCGAGCCCGCCCTACAAGGGCATGACGTGCTTGATCTGCGAGAAGGAGCCGGGCGCGCCGGAGAACCCCGGTCTGACCGTCCCGCCCAAGATCAGGAAGATGGGCTACAAGGGCGTCGAGTCGACCGAGCTGGTCTTCGACGGCTACCGCTGTCCCGCCGACATGGTCCTCGGGGGGGAGGAGGCCGGTCTCGGCAAGGGCTTCGTCCAGATGATGGACGCCCTCGAGGTCGGCCGCGTCAACGTCGCCGCCCGCGGAGTCGGCATCGCCCAGCGCGCGCTCGAGCTCGGCCTGCGCTACGCCCAGCAGCGCAAGGCGTTCGGCAAGCGGATCGCCGACCACCAGGCGATCCAGTTCAAGCTCGCCGACATGGCGACCAAGGTGGAGGCCGCCCGCCTGCTCACCATGAAGGCCGCCCGCATGAAGGACGCCGGCGAGCGCTCGGACCTCGAGGCCGGCATGGCGAAGCTGTTCGCCTCGGAGACCGGCAAGGAGGTCGTCGAGGACTGCTTTCGCATCCACGGCGGCTACGGCTACTCCAAGGAGTACGAGATCGAGCGGCTCTACCGCGACGCGCCGCTGCTGCTGATCGGCGAGGGAACCTCGGAGATCCAGCGCATGGTCATCGGCAAGAAGCTGCTGCAACGCCACAAGATCTGAGCGCTACAGCGGCGGCCCGCTCGGCGCTGAGCGTCTCCTGGCGCCCGCTGCCGAGCCGGAACCAGCGCCGCCCGGCGCGGCCGAGCGGCACGACCGTGAGGCCGGCTTCCTCGCGTGGCACATACGAGCGTCGTGTGACGCCGACGGGCGCGGGCTGCTCGGCGACGAGCACGACCTGCGCGCGGGTCTGCGCCAGCAGCTCGTGCACGACCGCGAAGGGCGCCGAGTCCACGACGACGATCAGCTCGGGGTGGCCGGCCTCCTCGAGCAGCCACGCGGTCCGCTCGCGGTCGCGCGCGTCGGCCGGGATCGCACGGAGCACCGGCTGCCGTCCCCGCCGCAGCCGGCGTGCGATCGCGTCGGCGAGGCCGTGGGGCGGTCCGATGACGAGGGAGTCCATGTCCCGAGGACGCTCCAGCCGCGGCGCTATTCCCGAGTGGGTCTCGAGTTCGTCGCCCGAAGGCGCTGCCGATGGAGTCGAGCTGACGCTTTCGGGGGAACAGCACGGTCAATGGCGCTTCGCATCGAGGACTACGCGCTCATCGGCGACACGCAGACGGCCGCGCTGGTCGGCAAGGACGGCTCGATCGACTGGCTCTGCCTGCCGCGGTTCGACTCGCCGGCCTGCTTCGCGGCGCTGCTGGGCGACGAGTCGCACGGCCGCTGGCTGGTCGCACCGGCGGGCGACGTGCGCAAGGTGGAGCGACGCTACCGCCGGGGCACGCTCGTGCTGGAGACCGACTTCCACACCGGCGACGGCGTGCTCCAGGTGGTCGACTCGATGCCGATCCGCGACGAGGCGCCCGACGTCGTGCGCCTCGCCCGCTGCCTGGAGGGCCGCGTCACCGTCCGGATGGAGCTGGTCCTGCGCTTCGACTTCGGCCGCGTCGTGCCCTGGGTCCGGCGCACGCAGGACGGCGGGCTGACCGCGGTCGCCGGCCCTGACGCGGTGCACCTGATCCCCGGCCGCCCGACCCGGGGCCGCGACCTGACCACGGTGGCGGAGTTCGAGCTCGACGCGGGCGACGAGGTCCCGTTCGTCCTCACCTGGTTCCCGTCGCACGAGCCGGTGCCCACGCCGGTCGACGGCCTGGCGGCGACCCGGGACACGACGGCGTGGTGGGAGCAGTGGTCGGCGCGCTCGAACTTCGACGGCGAGCATCGCGGCCTCGTCCAGCGCAGCCTCATCACGCTCAAGGCGCTCACCTACGCCCCGACGGGCGGGATCGTCGCCGCGCCGACGACGTCGCTGCCCGAGGCGATCGGCGGCGTGCGCAACTGGGACTACCGGTTCTGCTGGGTCCGCGACGCGACGCTCACGCTGCAGTCGCTCATGCACGCCGGCTACATCGACGAGGCGCGCGCGTGGCGCGACTGGCTGCTGCGGGCCGTCGCCGGCTCGCCGTCGGAGATGCAGATCATGTACGGCCCGGCGGGCGAGCGGCGGCTGACCGAGCTGGAGCTCGACTGGCTACCCGGCTACGAGGGCTCTGCGCCGGTCCGGATCGGCAATGCCGCGTCGGACCAGTTCCAGCTCGACGTCTACGGCGAGCTGATGGACGCGCTGGCCCAGGGCCGCGACGGCGGGATCGAGGCAGACGACGCCGCCTGGCGTCTCCAGGTCGCGCTGATGGACTACCTCGAGAGCGCCTGGCAGGAGCCCGACGAGGGGATCTGGGAGGTGCGCGGCAAGCGCCGGCCGTTCGTGCACTCCAAGGTCATGGCGTGGGTCGCCTTCGACCGCGCGGTGCGGATGGTCGAGCGCTACGGCCAGGACGGCCCGGTCGACCGCTGGCGCGCGCTGCGCGCCGCCGTCCACCGCGAGGTGTGTGAGCAGGGCTACGACCCCGAGCGCAAGACGTTCACCCAGTCCTACGGCTCGCGCGGGCTGGACGCCGCCACGCTGATGGTCCCCCTCGTGGGGTTCCTGGAGCCGACCGACGAGCGCGTCGTCGGCACGGTCGACGCGATCCAGCGCGAGCTCTGCCGCGACGGCTTCGTCTTGCGCTACGACACGAGCGAAGCCGACGACGGGCTGCCGCCTGGAGAGGGAGCGTTCCTGCCCTGCTCGTTCTGGCTGGCCGACTGCCTGACGCTGATCGGCCGCCACGAGGAGGCCCGGCGGATGTTCGATCGCCTGGCCGGCCTGGCCAACGACGTCGGCCTGCTGGCCGAGGAGTACGACCTCGGCCTCCAGCGCCTGGTGGGGAACTTCCCGCAGGCGTTCACCCACGTCGGGCTCGTCAGCACGGCCATCAACCTGGACCGGGTGACCGCATCGCCCGCCCGCGAGCGCGCCGAGCCGGAGTCGGCGCCCACCGGCTGATGCGCGCGATCACGCTCGATCCGGGCACGCCGGACTCCGCGGCGCTGGAGGAGATGCCGGAGCCCGCGCCGGAGACCGGTGCGATCCTCGTCGACGGCGTCGCACTCGGCATCTGCGGCACCGACGCCGAGATCGTGCGCGGCGACTACGGCGAGGCGCCTCCCGGCGCAGAGCGCCTGATCCTCGGGCACGAGTCGCTCGGCCGCGTGGCGGACGCGCCGGACGGCAGCGGATTCGCGCCCGGCGACCTCGTGGTCGGCATCGTCCGGCGCCCGGACCCGGTGCCGTGCCGCTCGTGCGCGGCCGGGGAATGGGACTTCTGCAGCAACGGCGGCTACACCGAGCGGGGGATCAAGGGCCTGCACGGCTACGGCTCCGAGCGCTGGCGGATCGAGCCGGAGTTCGCCGTCAAGCTCGACCCCGAGCTCGGCATCCTCGGCGTGCTGATGGAGCCCACCACGGTGGTGGCGAAGGCGTGGGAGCAGATCGACCGCGTGCTCACCCGCGCGACGATCGAGCCCGAGCGCGTGCTCGTGTGCGGCGCCGGCCCGATCGGCCTGCTCGCCGCGCTGCTGGCGCGCCGGCGCGACTACGACGTGACGGTGCTCGACCTCGCGACCGCGGGCCCGAAGCCCGAGATCGCGCGCGACCTCGGCGCCAGCTACCACTCCGGCCCCGTGCGCGCCGTGGACCCCCCGCCCGACATCATCGTCGAGGCGACCGGAGTGAGCGAGGTCGTGCTCGACGCCATGGCCCATACCGGCGCCAACGGCGTGGTCTGCCTCACCGGCATCTCCTCGGGCGGTCACGCGATCAGCCTCGACGCGGGCGACCTCAACCGCAGCATCGTGCTCGAGAACGACCTGGTCTTCGGCTCGGTCAACGCCAACCGCCGCCACTACGAGGCCGCCGCGCAGGCGCTCGCAGAGGCAGACCGCGGTTGGCTGGATCGCCTGATCACCCGACGCGTTCCGCTCGATCGTTGGCGCGAGGCGCTCGCGCGCGGGCAGGACGACATCAAGGTCGTCGTCGAGCTCGGGGGATAGGACGGGCAACGGCGCCGGCGTGCGAACCGACTCCGTGGACGAGATCGTGCGGGCCTGGGCGGCGCGCGAGCCCGGTCTGGACACGAGCCCGCTGGAGGTCGTCGGGCGGCTGCTGCTCTGCGCCGGCCACCTCGAGCGCGCGCTCGTCGTGGCGCTCGAGCCGCTCGGTGTCAGCTTCGGCGACTTTGACGTCATCAACACCCTGCGCCGGCGCAGCGACCCGAGCGGCACCAACCCGCGCGACCTCGCGCGCTCCTCGCTGATCACGTCGGGCGCGATGACCGCCCGCCTGGACCGCCTCGCGCGCAGGGGGCTGATCGAGCGCGCGCCGGACCCCGCCGACGGCCGCGCGGTGCTCGTCCGCCTGACCGGGCGTGGCGAGCAGCTCGCCGATCGGGCGCTGCACGCCGTCCTCGCCGCCGACGAGGCGTTCCTGGCGCCGCTCGAGCCGGCCCAGCGCGAGGCCGCCGCGTCGCTGCTCAAGTGCCTGCTCGTGCGTTGCGAGCGCGGTTGAGCGCGACGCACGATGTCGTTCGCGGATGAGCAGCTTGCCCTGCTGGAAGCGTCCGGATGGTGCCGCTGCGGCTCCGTCGCACGAGCGGTGGCCGACGCGGGGTTGGCACCCGTCAGCGCCCGGTGCCTCCGCGGCGTGGTGTCGGCCGCGCAGTGGAAGACGGCCGAGACGGCGACTGCCGCGCTCCGGGAGCACTTCAGCGCTGCCCGTTTCGCCGAGGAGACGACGTACGGGGTGCTGCTGGTCCCCGATCCATCCAAGCTGGACACCAGGCAGGCCATGCGTCCCGACGTGCGGCGTGACCAGCTCGGCCGGTCGACTTCCGATGTCTTCGACGAGCTCCTCCCGCCGGGGACCCTCGGGATCGGCCCCGGCCGGGACTGGACACCGGTCGCCACCGTCACCGGGCGCTACGGGATCTCCCTCGGCAGCTGCGAAGACGTCTCCGGTGGTCACGCGGATGCATTCACGGTCGAGGGGCACGACACGCGCGCGCTGATGATCCGACAGATCTGGGGTGCACGGGTGCTCCAAGCAGGGTCCGACCTACCTGACTGCGAAGCGAACGATCACTGGACGTTCACCCTGTTTGCCGGCGAGCAGCTGGTCGATGGCCGCGCAGAATCGGGAACCGTGCTCAAGGGGAGGGTGCGATTCCGGCTCGGCAAGCCGAACCGGGGCATCGGCTCCGCCCGCGTCGCTCCGGCGATCGCGTTCCCGCGCTAGGGCGCGCGTGTGAGCAGCAGCGCCCGGGGAGGGCGCTCGCGCCTCGGGCCAGCGCCCGAGGAGCAGCTGCGGCCTTGGTTAAACCTCACTTGAACCCATAAGTTGGTTCACCGCAAGTCCGACCGCCCCGTCAGGGCAGGGAGAGCACTCATGAGCGCAACGCGTACAGCCGGCGAGCAGATCACCGAGGAGGTCACCTCCTGGCCGGGGGTCGAGGCGGGCCCGGGGCAGCGTGGCGAGTTCGCGTTCACGCTGGGGCGCCGGGAGATCGGCCACCTGCACGGCGACCATGTCCTGCACACGGGGTTTCCGAAGGCCGTGTGGAACGAGCTCCACGCGGAGGGGCGGATCGACTATCACCCGGTCTTCCCCGGCAAGCCGGGCTACGCAGCGC
>JBPCNM010000407.1:0-3877 GCA_051001255.1 Solirubrobacteraceae bacterium | reverse complement strand
CCGCACTCGGTGCACGAGAACGTGTCCATCGTCTGCTTCCAGGTGAGGTCCGGCACCGTGCCGGCACCGAAGCGCATCTCCTCCTCCGGACCGTCGAAGCGCAGCGGCTCGAGCCGGCCGGCGGGTCCGGTGCGGCCGTAGAACACGTTCACCGCGGCGGTGGCGATGTGCAGGTGCTTGGAGTGCGGCAGATAGGCGAGGAACCCCAAGACGATCAGCACGTGCGCCCACACGAACGCGCGCTCGAGCACCTCCGTGGCGGTGCCGTCCCCGAACAGGCCGGAGAGCGCGTCGGACACGGGCGACCAGCCGGCCGGCCACTCGTTCAGGCCGAGCGCGATGCGCGAAGCGTGCCACAGCGCAAGCGTCGTGACGATCCCGGCGATCATGGCCAGGATCAGGTCCGCCTCGCCGAGATGGCTGCCCTCGAAGCGCGCCGGCCGCTGCACCTTGCGGATCGCGACGGCCGCGAGCACGCCGGCCAGCACGAGCACCGCGAAGACGTCGACCAGCAGCGCGAACCACCCCCGGTGGCCGAGCCACGGCAGCGTGGCCTCGCGGTCCACCGCCCCGATCATCGCGATCGCGATCGTGGGGAAGAGGACGAGGAAGCCCCAGAAGATCGCGGCGTGCATGAGGCCGGGACCGAGACGCTGGAACAGCTTGCGCTGGCCCAGCACGATCTCGGCCTCGTTGCGCGCGCGGCGCGGGAGGTCGCCGGAGCGGTCGACCGGCTTGCCCAGCCGGACGAGGCCGACCAGCAGCTGCGCGCGGCGGGCGAACAGGCCGCCGCACACGGCGAGCGCCGCTGCGAGCGCGAGCGCTCCGGCCAGGACGTCTATCGCGCGCGCGCCCTTCTCAGCTCGGCGGTGATCGCGGGCACGATCTCGGCCAGGTCGCCGATCACCGCGTAGTCGGCGCTGGCGAGGATGGGCGCCTCGGCGTCGGCGTTGATCGCGAGGATCTTCTTGGCGCCCTTGCAGCCCGCGATGTGCTGGGTGGCGCCGCTGATCCCGCAGGCGATGTAGAGGTCGGGGGCCACTTTGGTGCCCGTCTGGCCGACCTGGTCGGTGTGGGGGCGCCAGCCGGCGCTCGTGACCACGCGCGAGCAGCCGACGGCGGCGTCCAGCAGCCCCGCGAGCTCCTCGAGCATCCCGAACCCGTCCGCCGAGCCGACGCCGCGGCCGCCGCTGACGACCACCTTGGCCTCGGCGAGCGAGACGCCCGCCTGGACCGCATCGACGTGCTCGGCCACCTGCACGAGCAGGTCGGCCGGCTCGAGCGCGGGCGCGAACGGCTCCACCGCGGGTGTGGCGGCGCCGTTCACGGCCGCCGCCGCGACGCTGTGCGGCGCGACCGAGAGCAGCGGCAGCTCGCAGTGCACGCGCGCCTCCTCGAGCAGGCTGCCGCCCCAGCGCACGCGCGTGACGGTGAGCGGCGCGCCGCCCTCGATCGCGACGCAGTTCGCTGCGAACGGCAGGTCACGTCGGGCGGCCACGTGGCCGAGCACCTCGTTGCCGCGGCTCGTGCCAGCGGCCACGACGGCGCTCGGACCGATCCGGTCGATCACGTCGCCCACGCAGCGCGCCCACGCGCCCGGCGCGTAGGCCGCGAGCCGCTCGTCCTCGGCGACGTGCGCGCTCGCCACGCCGTAGGCGCCGAGCTGCGCGGCCGCCTCGCGGCCGCCTTCGCCCACCAGCAGCGCGGCGACGGGACCGGGGCGGGTGGGAACCAGATCCCGGGCGAGCGTGAGCGCCTGCAGCGACAGCTCGTCGACCCGGTCGCTCTCGTGCTCCACGAGCGCCAGCACCATCACGCCACCCCCAGGTCGCGCATCATGTCCACCACGGCCGGCGCCGCGTCCCCGCCCCGGCCCAGGACCTCCGCCCGCTTGCCCTGGCCGGCCGGGACCACCAGCCGCAGGCGCTCGAGGCGCGCACCGGGTCGTTCGACGGTGCGCTTCTCGACCGGCTTCTGGCGGGCGCGCAGCTTCGCCGGCACCGACGGATAGCGCGGCAGGTTGATGCCTTCGAGCACGCTGACGACAGCGGGCAGATCGACGAGGTAGACGTCGCGCCCGCCCGGCACCTCCTGCTCGCAGCGCGCGCGCCCGTCCTCGATCGAGACGCCCTTGAGCCCGCTGACGACCGGGCGTCCGAGCGCGTGCGCCACGCGGATGCCGACCTGGTAGCCGCCGGAGTCGGCCGACTCGTTGCCGAACACGATCAGCTCGTACTCGACCCCCGCCGCCCGCTCCGCCTCGATCGTCTCCACGATCGCCGCGGCGGTGGCCTGCGGATCCCACTCCTCGCCGTCGGTCACCAGCAGGATGCCCCGGTTCGCGCCGGTCGCCAGCGCGTCGCGGATCTGCGCCTCGGCCTCCGTGGGGCCGAGCGTCAGCACGGTCGTCTCGCCGCCGTGGCGCTCCACGAGCCGCACCGCCTCCTCCACGCCGCACTCCTCGTGCGGGCTGATCGTGAAGCCGAGGTGGCGCGTCTCGATCGCCTGCTCGTCGTCGGTGAGGACCATGCGCCCGCCGGTGAGGGGGACGCGCTTGACGCAGACGAGGATCCTCACGTCAGCACCGGATCGGCCGCCCGGACGCGCTCGTTTCCGGGATCGAACAGCGGCGTGGAGTCCGCGACCGCCACGGTCACGGAGAAGCGCTCGCACATGTACTCGACCGAGAGCTGCTCGCCGACGGTGGCGTACTCGGGCGGCAGGTACGCCATCAGGATGTGCTTCCCCACCGACGGGCCGGCCCCGGCGCTCGTGACGAACGAGCGGCGGCCCTTGCGGTCGGTGATCGGCTTGCCGTCGCGGGTGAGGATCGGCTCGCCGCCGAGCATGTAGCGCTTGCGCCCATCGCTCGCCGTGTGGTCGTCGACCGTTAGCGTGCACATCAGCGCCGCCGGCTCGGACTCGCGCTGGCGGACGTGCGCCTCCTTGCCGACGAAGTCCTGGTCCTTGACCTTGCCCCACGCCATGCCGGCCTCGACCACGTCGTACTCGGCGTCGAGCTCGAAGCCGAACGCGCGATAGGACTTCTCCAGCCGGCCGGTCGTGCCGTACACGCCGATGCCCGCGGGCACGACGCCATGCGGCTGCCCGGCCTCCGCGACGATGTCCCAGAGCTTCGCGCCCTGCTCGATCGGGACGTAGAGCTCCCAGCCGAGGTCGCCGACGTAGGAGATGCGCGACGCGAGCACGCGCAGCGAGCCCATCTCGATCGTGCGGCAGCCGGCGAACGGGAAGCCCTCGTGCGAGACGTCGGCGCTCGTCGTGCTCGCGAGGATGTCGCGCGCGCGCGGTCCCCAGAGGCCGAGCGTGCACCAGCTCGAGGTGAGGTCGAAGATCTGCGCGGTGCCGTCCTGCGGCAGGTGGTCGGCGTACCACTTCAGGTCCGCCATTCCATGCGCGCCACCGGTGACGATGCGGAAGTGCTGCGCGCCGAGCCGCATCACCGTGAGGTCGGAGCGGAAGCCGCCGCTGGGCGTGAGCACGGGCGTGTAGACCACGCGCCCGACTCGCACGTCCATCTGGCGCATCGAGACCCGCTGCACGCAGTCCAGCGCCCCGGGGCCGACCACGTCGAAGACGCAGAACGCGGTCAGGTCGAACATCGCCGCACGGTCGCGCATTGCCAGGTGCTCGGCGTTGATGATCGGCGACCACCAGCGCGACTCCCACTCGGCCTCGCGCTCGCTCACGCGGTCGCCGTACTCCTCCAGCAGCGCTCGGTTGGCGTCATACCAGTGCGGGCGCTCCCAGCCGGCGGCCTCGTAGAACACGGCGCCCAGCTCGCGCTCGCGCTCGTGGAACGGCGACAGCCGGACGCCCCGGTTGGACTCCCACTGCTCGGAGGGATGCACGATCC
>JBPCNM010000406.1:0-2614 GCA_051001255.1 Solirubrobacteraceae bacterium | reverse complement strand
CGCTCGTCTTCGTCGCCGACTGCCTGCCGGTGCTGCTGTGCGCCGAGCGAAGCGGCGAGGCCCCCGGCCGAGGCAGCAGCGCCGTCGCGGCGCTGCATGGCGGCTGGCGCGGGCTGGCGGGCGGGATCGTGGCCGAAGGCGTCGCCGCCCTGCGCGAGCTCGGCGCGCAGGGCCCGCTGACCGCCGCGATCGGCCCGGGTGCCGGCGGCTGCTGCTACGAGGTCGGCGAGGAGGTCCACGCCGCGTTCGCCGGCGTCCCGGGCGCACGGGCCGCGCAGCGCAACCTGGACCTGCCCGCGATCGCGCGCCATCGGCTCGGCGAGGCCGGCGTGGAGACCGTCCACGACACGGGGCTGTGCACGATGTGCTCCGATAGCGAGCTGTTCTTCTCGCACCGGCGCGACAAGGGAGTCACCGGCCGCCAGGCAGGGATCGTGTGGCCCGGAGCGGCGGCGGTCGCATGACCGGCGTGAGCGCCGCGCGGGTGCGCGAGAACGCCGACCGCGTGCGCGAGGAGATCGCCGCCGCCGCACGTGGCGCGGGCCGCGATCCGGCGGACGTGGAGCTGCTCGCCGCCGTCAAGTACCTCGCGCGGGAGGACCTCGGCGCGCTCGTCGAGGCCGGGATCACGCTGTTCGGCGAGAACCGCGCGCAGCAGCTCGAGGCCAAGGCGGCGGCGTGGCCGGACGTGCGCTGGCACTTCATCGGCCAGCTCCAGAGCCGCAAGGTCTCGAAGATCCTGCCGCTGGTCGAGCTGATCCACTCGGTCGCCTCGGACTCGGCGCTCGCGCAGCTCGAGCGCCACGCCGCGCCGGACACCGAGATCCTCGTCGAGGTCAACGTCGCGGGTGAGGAGGGCAAGGCCGGCGTCGTGCCCGCCGAGCTCGGGGCGTTCATCGCCCGCGCAGCCGTCCGCGTGGCCGGCCTGATGGGGATGCCGCCGTTCGCCGAGGATCCCGAAGCCAGCCGGCCGCACTTCGTCGCGCTGCGCGAGCTGGCCGCCGAGCACGGACTGCGGCACCTCTCGATGGGCACGTCGCAGGACTTCGCCGTCGCCGTCGAGGAAGGCGCGACGATCGTGCGCGTAGGCTCGATACTCTTCGATTGACGCCTCGCCGGGGAGGGAATCCCCTGCTGGCGGCGAAGATCGCTCCTCGAATGGGCTTCTCCGACTCCTGGCACCGCACGCTCGTCTACTTCGGCCTCGCCGAGGACCGCGACGCGTACGAGGAAGAGGAGGAGCAGCCGGCGGCGATCCGCCAGCCCGAGGCCGAGCTGGAGGACCGCTACCGCGAGCGCCCGAACGTCCGGCGGCTCAGCACGCGCCGGCGCCGGGACGAGATCGACGACATCTTCGCCGACGACTCGCCCTCCGAGCGGCGGACGACCGCCCTGCGCCCGGTCGGCGGGCGCCCGGCCAACGGCCGCAGCGGGGAGGTTCGCGTGCATCTGGTGGTCCCCAAGTCGTTCAACGACGCCCAGGACGTCGCGGACAAGTTCAAGGACGCGATCCCGGTGATCATCAACCTGCAGGGGTCAGAGACCGATCTCGCCAAGCGGCTGATCGACTTCGCCTCAGGCCTCACGTATGCGCTCGACGGTGGGATGCAGCGAATCGCCGACAAGGTGTTCCTGCTCACCCCGCGCAACGTCGAGCTCAGCTCCGAAGAGCGCGCGCGTCTCGTCGAGAAGGGCTTCTTCAACCAGAGCTGAGCCCGGGCCTGTGGATGGAGGATCCGGTGCTCGACCCCGGTCATCCGGATGAGTATCCGGTGCTCGACCTCGGTCACCGGGAGCGAGCCTCGTAAGCTTCGCTCGGGTGTCCCTCCGTCTGCGCTCCGGATGAAATCCGGTGCTCGACCTCGGTCATCCGTGGCGAGCCTCGTATTCTGGCTCCGGGTATCCCTCCGTCTGTGCTCCGGGAGTTACATGATCGGGCTCGTTGGATCAGGCAACATGGCGCGCGCGCTCGCCCTCGGGTGGGGCGAGCCGGTGCTGTGCACCGATGCGGGCTCCGGTCGCGCGTCCGAGCTCGCGGCGCTGGTCGGCGGCCAGGCGGTCGGCTCCAACCGCGAGCTGGCCGAGCGCGCCGACGTCGTCGTGCTCGCTCACAAGCCGGCGCAGCTCGACGCCGTGGCGCGCGAGATCGCCGGCGCCGCGAAGGTCGTCGTGTCGATCCTCGCCCGCACCACCCAGGCCGAGGTCCGGACCGCCTACCCGGAGACGCCGGTCTTCCGCGTCGAGCCCAACACGCCCGTGGAGGTGCGCCGCGGCGTGCTTGCGTTCGCAGCGCCCGACGCACCCGTCGACGACGACGTCCGCGCCCGGGTGCACGAGCTGTTCGGCCGCGTGGGCACCGTGCTCGACATCTCCGAGGAGCTGATGCGCGTCGCCGGCGCGACGGGCGGCGTCGGCCCCGCGTACTGCGCGCTGCTGGTGGAGGCGCAGGTCGACGCCGCGATCCGCCGCGGCATGCCGCCGCACCTGGCCTCCGTGCTGGTGACGGAGACGATGGCGGGCTCTGCCGAGCTGTTGCGGGCGCGCGAGCACGACACGCTGGCCCTGCGGCGCGCGTTTGCCTCGCCGGGCGGGACCACCGCGCGCGGGCTCGCGG
>JBPCNM010000405.1:0-3727 GCA_051001255.1 Solirubrobacteraceae bacterium | reverse complement strand
CCCTCCCTTTTGGGGGGGGTCCGCACTTCCCCGTACTCTCCCGCCCTCCCCTTTTCTTATTGCGGTGGGGCGGCCGGACCTCCTCTCCCGAACTGACTCATGGCCCGATACATCGTCCGTCGCCTCGCCGGCATGCTGCTGCTGCTGGTCCTCGTCAGCGCGGTCACCTTCGTCATCTTCAACGTCTTCCCGTCGACCGATCCGGCGGCGCTGCGCGCCGGCCGGCAGCCGACGCCCGCGGTGATCGAGCGCATCCGTCAGGACCTGGGGCTCGACGATCCCGTGTACACCCAGTTCGGGCGCTACATCTACAACGTCTTCGCCCATCAGGACTTCGGCCGCAGCTACGTCTCCAACGTGGACGTGCGCGAGCAGATCTTCCGCAACCTCCCGGCGACGATCTCGCTGGCGCTCGGCGGCGTGCTGGTCTGGCTGACGTTCGGCCTCACGGTCGGGATCCTCTCCGCCGTCCGGCACCGGTCGGTGCTCGACCGGTTGGCCATCGGCCTGTCGCTGATCGCGATCTCGGCGCCCGTCTACTGGCTCGGGCTCGTCGCGCTCTACCTCTTCGCCCCCGACTTCGGCGTGTTCGACCTGCAGTTCCTCGGGGGGCAGGGCGCCTACGTCCCGTTCTCCGACGACCCGGTCCGGTGGCTGCAGTCGCTTGTCCTGCCGTGGTTCGTGCTCGCCACCGCGTTCGCGGCGGTGTACGCGCGCCTGCTGCGCGGCTCGCTGCTCGAGGTGCTCGGGGAGGACTACATCCGCACCGCGCGCGCCAAGGGCCTGGCCGAGCGCACGGTGGTCCTCAAGCACGGCGTGCGCAGCGCGATCACGCCGGTCGTGACCGTGCTCGGCCTCGACGTCGGCATCCTGCTCGGCGGTGCGATCTTGACCGAGTCCGTCTTCAACATTCCCGGCGTCGGGCGCCTCGCCTACGACGCGATCCTGCGCGGTGACCTTCCGATCGTGCAGGGGACCGTCCTCTTCGGAGCCTTCTTCATCATCGTCATGAACCTGCTCGTGGACATCATGTACGCGTTCCTCGACCCCCGCGTGCGGTACTAGCCGTGGCGCTGCTCGAAGTCCGCGACCTGTCGGTCAAGTTCGCGACCGACGACGGCATCGTGCAGGCGGTCGACGGCGTCTCCTACACCGTGGAGGCGGGCCGCTCGCTCGGCATCGTCGGCGAATCCGGCTCGGGCAAGAGCGTCTCGAGCCTCAGCATCCTCGGGCTGACGCGAGGGCGCAACACGACGTTCAGCGGCGAGGTGATCTTCGAGGGCCGGGACCTGCTCGCGATGTCCGCGGAGGAGCTGCGGAGGATCAGGGGCGAGGAGATCGCGATGATCTTCCAGGACCCGCTCTCGTCGCTGCACCCGTTCTACCGCGTCGGCGACCAGCTGATCGAGGCGGTGCGGGCCCATCACGACGTCTCCAAGAAGGCGGCGAAGGACCGCGCGGTGGAGTTCCTCTCACTCGTCGGCATCCCCGACCCGCGCTCGCGCGTCGACGCGCATCCCCACGAGTTCTCCGGCGGCATGCGCCAGCGCGCGATGATCGCGATGGGGCTGATCAACGAGCCCAAGCTGCTGATCGCCGACGAGCCGACGACGGCGCTCGACGTGACGGTGCAGGCGCAGATCCTCGAGCTGATCGAGCGGCTGCAGTCAGAGACGGGCACCGCGGTGATCCTGATCACGCATGACCTCGGGGTCGTCGCGGAGGTGACGCACGACATCGCCGTGATGTACGCCGGCCGCGTCGTCGAGCGCGCGCCGACCGCCGAGCTGTTCGCCTCGCCCCAGCATCCCTACACGTGGGGCCTCCTGCGCTCGATCCCGCGCCTGGACTCCGCGCGCGACGAGGAGCTGGTGCCGATCGAGGGCCGCCCGCCGTCGCTGATCACCAAGCCGCCCGGGTGCGCGTTCCACCCGCGCTGCCCGTTCGTGCGCGAGGCCCACAAGCGGATCGACCCGCAGCTCGAGCCCGTCGAGGGCGCCGCGAACCACGACGTCGCCTGCCTGCTCACCGCACAGACGCGGCGCGACCTCTGGGCGCGGCTGGCGGCCGGCGACGCTCCGGAGCGCGCGCGCGCCGCCGTCCCGATGGGAGATGCCGTCGAATGAGCGTCGACACGACACGTGAGGGTCCTCAGCCGGCGCGCGAGGCGGGCGAGGCCATCATCGAGGTGCGCGACCTCGTCAAGGAGTTCCCGATCAAGGGCAGCTACCTGGTTCGCCGCCAGCTGGGCGCCGTGCACGCCGTCGACGGCGTCTCGTTCGACGTGATGCGCGGCGAGACGTTCGGAATCGTCGGCGAGAGCGGCTGCGGCAAGTCGACCACCGCGCGGCTGGTGCTGCGGCTGCTCGACCCTACGTCCGGGTCGGTGCGCTTCGACGGGCGCGAGATCGCCGGGCTCAGCGTCTCGGACATCAAGCCGCTGCGGCGCGAGATGCAGATGATCTTTCAGGACCCGTACTCGTCGCTGAACCCGCGGCGCACGGTCGGCACGATCATCGGGGAGCCGTTCGCGATCCACGGCATCCACGAGGGCAAGGGCGCGCGCAAGGGCGCGGTCCGCGACCTGATGGACCGCGTGGGCCTCAACCCGGAGCACTACAACCGCTACCCGCACGAGTTCTCGGGCGGCCAGCGCCAGCGGATCGGCGTGGCGCGCGCGCTCGCGCTCAAGCCGAAGGTGATCGTGGCCGACGAGCCGGTCTCCGCCCTGGACGTGTCGATCCAGGCGCAGATCCTCAACCTGCTGCGCGACCTGCAGCGCGACCTCGGGCTGACGCTGATCTTCATCGCGCACGACCTCTCCGTCGTGCGGCACATGTGCGACCGCGTCGCGGTGATGTACCTGGGCAAGATCGTGGAGCTGGCTCGGTCCGAGGAGCTCTACAACCACCCGCGCATGCCCTACACGGGCGCGCTGATGTCCGCGGTGCCCGTCGCCGACCCGAGCCTGGCGGCGACCAAGAAGCGCCAGATCCTCGCCGGCGACGTCCCCTCGCCGACCAACCCGCCGCCCGCGTGCCGGTCCCACACGCGCTGCTGGAAGGCGCAGGAGATCTGCCGGGAAGAGGAACCGGAGCTCGAGCCCAAGGAGGGCGGCAACATCGCCGCGTGCCACTTCCCGCTGACCGACGCCGAGGTCGCCGAGCGCGTGCCTTCGGCGCAGCCGTAGCCCGCGACTTGACCGCGCGTGCCCGCTCGCGCGAGAATCGCGGGCGCATGCCCCCTGCTGCCCGCGTCGGCGACATGACGGTCTGTCCCCTGTTCGACGGTCCCAAGCCGCACGTCGGCGGGCCGATCATGCCGCCAGGAGCCCCGACAGTGCTCATCGGCGGCATGCCGGCCGCGCGGGTGGGCGACATGTGCACGTGCGTCGGGCCGCCCTCGACGATCGCGATGGGGTCGGCGAAGGTGATGATCGGCGGCATGCCGGCCGCCCGGATGGGTGACCAGACCGCCCACGGCGGCACGATCACGCTGGGCGCGCCGACGGTGATGATCAACTAGCGGCGGGCGGCGGGCGGCGGGCGTGGCTCGCGGGCTCGGCGTCTACGTCAACTGCGGCATTGAGGAGGCGGGTTCGGTCGGGGCGGCGGATCCGCAGAACGTCGCATCGGGGCGGAGCTCCGATCGGCGCGACGTTCTGTTCCTCTACGGTGCAAAACGTCGCGTTGGGGCGCGGGTCCCCGATCGGCGCGACGTTCTGTTC
>JBPCNM010000404.1:0-4786 GCA_051001255.1 Solirubrobacteraceae bacterium | reverse complement strand
CCATCGACGTCAAGGACGATCAGCTCGCCGCGGCCCGCGAGCTCGGTGCGGCGCACACCATCGACGCCTCCGACACCGATCCCGTCGAGGCCGTGCACCAGCTGACGGACGGCGGAGCGCACGTCTCCGTCGACGCACTCGGCATCGCCGAGACCTGCCTGAACTCCGTCAGCTCGCTGCGCAAGCTCGGCCGCCACCTTCAGCTCGGGCACACCACCCCCGCCGAGCAGGGCAAGGTGGCGCTGCCGATCGACGACATCCTGCTCAAGGAGCTGCGGCTCTTCGGCGCCTTCGGGATGCAAGGCCAGCGTTACGGAACGATGCTCGACATGGTCAAGGCCGGCCGGCTCGAGCCCGGCCGCGTCGTTTCGCGCACCGTCAACCTCGACGAGATCACGGCGGTGGCGAGCAGCTCGTCCCAACAGGAGCCTTCGCAGGTCGACACCACCATGACATCCCCGGGACGCAGCGCGTCGATCGCGGCCATCTCTCCTGCGTAAGCGTCGGTGGGCGCAGTGTCGACGACCTCGAGCGCGACCACACGAGCACCATCACGGGCACCGCGTAGCGCACGCCTTCATCGCGTGCGCCGCGGTCGCAGGCGGCCCTCAGCGCCGCGGTTTGCGGCGGATCTTGCGGCGAGGCGACAACGCACGGCTATGGCCGCCCGCTACGGCCAGTCGAGTCGTTCGGCGAGCTCTGCGGCCCCGAGGTCGATCAGGTCGCTGCGCTCAACGGGCTCGTACTCGCCGTCATGCAGCGCGAGCCACGTGATCGTCCGCTTGGCGGGGTCGGCGAGGAGCACCTCGTCGACGTCGTGGGCGGCGTAGAACGGGAGCTTCTGCAGGCTTTCGTCGCCCGGGGAGAGGATCTCCACGACGGCCGCGGCCGTCGCGTGCCACACGCCGGCTGCTCCGGGGCGGTGCAGGCCGCCGTCGGGCACGCGAAAGTCGTGCTCGGATTCGCCCACGTTGAACTCGTGCATCGTGGGCACGAGGCCGGCGGCGCGCGCGGGGCCATCGAGCAGCACTGCGAGCTGCTGAGCCACGCACGCGTGCTCGAAGCTGGGGCCGGGAACCATGTGGTGGACACCCTGCCAGACCTCGTCAAGGCGGTCCACGCCGGCCTGGCGGCGGCGCTCGAGCAGCGCCTCGAGCTCCGGTGGAGGCGTCCCGAGCACGAGCGTCGTCATGACGTAAGCCTAGCCCACGAGCAACCCCGCGCCACCGTTGCCGGGTCGACCCAGGATCGCGTCATTGGTGGTCGCACGCGGGCAGCTGAGCGCTGTCGCACGGCTACGCGGTGGGGATCGATCGCCACGGTGTCCGGGGCGGCCCGTGCGCCTGCGCGCGCGATGGCGCGGTAGACGGTGGAGCGAGTGACGGGAAAGAGCTCCTCGAGTTCGCTGACGGCGCTGGCGCGGCTGCGGGCGGAAGGGCTGGTGCTGGCCGAGCCGCGCCGGGGCCACGTCGTCGCGCCACTGACCCTGCGCGACGTGGGCGAGGTCCACGCCCTGCGGCTGCTGCTCGAGCCGGCGGCCGCGGCCGCCGCCGCCGAGCACATGGCCCCCGCGTCCCTCGCGCAGCTGCGTGCAGCCGTGGCCACACCGGTCGACGTCGAGGACCCCGGGTCGGTCGACCGCTTCATGGACGCGAGCCGGGGCGTGCACGTGACCGTTGCCGGGTCGGCCGGGAACCGGCGTCTGGCCGCCGTCCAGGACGCGTCGCTGATCTGAGCCGCGCCGTCGCATCCGCGGCGTGTGCCGTGCGGAAGCTGCCGTGGGAGCCGGCGGAGTCCGCGCTCAACCGGGGGGCGCGTTCGGCCGATGACCGGTGCGATGACCGCGACGCAGCGCCTGCTCGGGATCGCCGTCGCCGGCGCGGTCGCGCTCGCGGTGCTGGCGCCGGTCGTCAAGAGCCGCGTCGATGCCGACGGGCGCCTCACGACCTCTGACGGCGACACCGTCGACATCACGAAGCAGGCGCGCGAAGGCGGCCTGCGCTTCGCCGCGGGCGTGGCGCCGGGTGACCGGCAGTGGATCGCGGCGGCGATTGCTCGCGCCCGGCCGGAGGCGGCCCGCCTCGTCGCCGAGGTCGACGGCCTCGTCGTGGTCGGCACGTTCGCCGACTCGGGCTCGACCCTCGGGATCACCCGCAGCCACGAGCGCGGCTTCACGGTCGACCTCAACGTCGCGTTCCTTAACGGAGAGCGTCGCGGCGATCGCGCGACGGTCGTGCTGCACGAGCTCGGCCACGTGATCGACTTCGCGCTAGTGCCGGCGGCGATCAACGCGGCGCTCGACGGCCAGATCCCGCGCGGCGGCCCGTGCGGGCTCGCGATCGACTGCGACCGCGAGGAAGAGCGCTTTGCCGACACGTTCGCGAAGTGGGCGCTCAACGGCGCCGTGTCAGAGGTGGGCGCGGGCTACGGGATCGCGATGCCGGCCTCGATCGAGGACTGGGGTGCCCCGCTCGCGCAGCTCTCGTTCCGGCTCGCGCCGTCCTGAGTCGGGCCACGCGCGCGGCGACCGGCGTCGCCGAAACGGCGGTCACTCCAGCGGCGCGGTCGCGATCGTCGCCACGACGGTGCCCGCCGGGTCGGTGATCCAGCGCATCGAGCCGTCGGCCAGCACGGCGGCCTCGCCGGCGGACGCCGGCGCGCGGTGCTCGATCTCGGCCCGCAGGCCGGCGGCCGGCTCGTCGGCGACCAGCTCGTCCTCGAGCGCCTCCCAGTAGACCGCGTTGTTGACGTGCCCGGCCAGGTCGAGGTCGGCGCCGCGGAAGTGCCATGGGCGCGCCGGCGCCCCCTCGGGTGGCGCCGCCGGATGACGGAGCCGGGCGCGGACGCGCTTGCCCATGGCCGACGGCCCGTAGATCGCGTCGAAGCCCGAGGGCATCGGCCGCGGCCGCGACCCGTCGCGCCGCAGGTGCACCCACAGCGCGACGGCCTCGGCGAGCACGTCGCCGTCACGGCACACCAGGCTGCTGCGCTCGGCCCACAGCGGCGCGGTGCCGCTGCAGAACGTCGCCACCTCGATCGGCTCGAGCAGGCGCGGGAAGCGGCGCACGCGCAGCTCGAGCCGGCGCACGATCCACACGCCGCCGCCGTTGAGGCCCGAATCGAGCGAGTCCGCGTAGGCGGCGTCCTGGAGCCAGCGCGCGAGCGCGTCGAGCCGCGCGCGCCCGGAAGGGGAAACGTCGGCGAGCGTCGCGCGGTCGCGGTGGCGGAAGACGCGCCCCTCGGCCGGCAGGGTCACCGTGGCGGGCGGCTGCACGGGACTGAGATTAACGGCGCGTGCCGTCGGGCCGCCGGAGCCGCGCGGGCTGACAGGCTCGATCGACGGCGTAGGCTCCGGGCCGTGCGCAACGCGGATACGGAGCGGTTCGTGCGAGACGTGTGGGCGGCCTTCCAGCGGGACGGGATCGCCGGCGTGCTTCCGCTCGCCGCCGAGGACGCCGAATGGCACCCTCACTCCGCGCGCAAGCGCCACTTCCGCTCGACGGCCGAGTACCGCGAGCAGCTCGACCGGTTCACGGCGGCCGGTGAGCGGGTCGAGGCGCTCGGCACCGGCCTGTGGTCGCACGACGACGTGGTCGTCGTCCGGGGCCGGATGCGGATCCGCAAGCGCGGCGGCGTGCTCGAGGACACCCGCATGTACTGGCTCTTCCAGGTGCGCGGCGGGCAGCTGACCCGCGTCGCGTCCTCGCCCGACCTCGCCGGCCTCCTGCGCGACGCGGGTCACGGCGATCCGGTGCTCGCGCGCGAGGCGTTCATCGCCCTGCACCGCGACGCCGGGCTGGAGCCCGATCGGGGCTGAGTGGTCCACGGCGATCGAACCCGCCCGGCGCGACACCGCGTGCACTCTCCCGTCGGGCGTACTTTCGTGGAGCGCGGCCGGGCAGTTGCCGACGCTGAATCGGGTCACGTGCCGGGAGGGCTGTCGAGCGAACCGGTTCCGGTCAGGCACACGTGCCCGGTGAGGACCACCCGGTTGATCTGGTCCGGGCTGCCGTGAACGTCGACGCTCATCACGCTGGGCCGGCACAGGAACCGTCCCTGCGCCAAGCGCGCCGTCGAATCCGGCTCTGCACGGCCGTGCTGGACCAGGTAGGCGGCGGCTGGGCCCGACGCGCTGCCGGTGGCGATGTCCTCGACGCTGCCGTCGTTCACCCAGTTGCGACCTTCCCTGCCGTCGGGGTCCAGCACGTAGGCCAGCAGCGCCCCGGCCTCGTCGAGCAGTTCGCCGAAGCTCGCGGTGGCGATACGGGCGCGGGCGAGGCTGTGACCCCTGACCGGGACGATCAGGTACTTCAGGCCCGTGCTGGCCCACCGCATCGGAAGGTCGGGATCCAGGTCGTCGGGCTGCAGGCTCAAGGCTCGGGCGACCCGGTCACGGTATGCCTGCGGCATCGGCTCGCCGAACTCCGGGCGTCCCTGATCCATCGAGACATCGAAGCCGCCGCCACCGTCTGGCCGGCTGCGCACCGCGACCTCCCGCTCCCCCAGCCGAAGGGTCCACGCCACGTCCGCGTCACCGGCTCCCGCACCGACGCGCCGTTCGTGCAAGACCGCAGCGGCTCCGAGTACCGGATGCCCCGCGAACGCCAGCTCCCGGTCGACTACGAAGATCCGGGTCTCGAAGACGCTGGGGTCGGGCGTGGACCACAGGTAGGCGGACTCGAACTGCCGCACCTCCACAGTCACCGCCAGCAGCTGCTCCGCGGACAGTCGGGGCGGATCGAGGAAGACCGCGACTCCGTTGCCCTCGTACCGGCGCTCGGCGAAG
>JBPCNM010000403.1:0-11564 GCA_051001255.1 Solirubrobacteraceae bacterium | reverse complement strand
GTCGGCGGCGGCCCGGTAGCGCGAGCGCGCGGCCTCGCCGGCGTCGGCGCCGGCGAGCGCGAGCTCGGCCGCAGCGAACGTCGCGGCGAGCGACCACAGGCTCTCCTGGCGCTTGCCGATGTAGGCGACCGTGCCGTCCGGCGCCATCAGCGCGGCGAGCGCTCCGGCCGTCCGTCGCAGCGCGGCGCGTGCAGCGTCCGGGGCCTCGTCGCCGAGCAGCTCGACCGAGCGGCCGAGCATCGCGGTGGAGAGCGCATGGTAGGCGAGCGGCCAGTTGCCCGAGTCCGAGAGCAGTGCGAGGTCCTCTCCCACGCCCTGGCCGGTGGCATCCCCGTCCGGCGCGCCGGCCCACGCGGCGTCGCCCTGCGCGAACGTGGGCGCCACCACGCCGACCTCGAACCGCGCCGCCCGCCGCAGCGCCGCGCGGTCGGCGAGCCGGGTGCCCGGCCGGCCCGACGCCAGGCCCGTCGCCAGCGCTTCGAGATCGGCGGCCGCGCCGACCGCCTCGTGGTTGTGGAAGCAGGCGGGGGAGACGATGCAGTCGCGCACCTCGTTCTCGATGTTCGGCCGCCTGGTCTGGAGCAGGTAGGCCTCCCAGCGCGGGCGCGCGGCCCTGAACGAGGGATCGCTCGTCAAGCGGGCGCGGGCGAAGTTGTACGCGGTCGCCATGCTCAGCAGGTCGAACACGCCGCGCGCGACCGGCGGCTCGTCGAGCGCGGTGCCGATCCCGCGCACCCCGGCGGCGACCAGGCGGGCGTCGCGGCGGCGCTCGCCGGCGCGCAGCAGCGCGTAGCCCGTCATCACGTTGCCGTAGCCCTCCGAGCGCCGGCCCGTGCGCGGATCCAGGAAGAACCCGTCGCGGTCCTGGCGATCCGCCCAAACCGCGGCAGCGCGGTCGGCGAAGCCGGTCAGCTCCGCGCGCGTGGCGGCGGAGGCGGGCGCCGGTGCCGCCACCGCAACCAGCGCGAGCGCGAGGCCGACTGAGCGCCGCACGCCGCTCAGCGGGCCGCCAGGACCGCTGCGCGCGACGGCAGCGGCTCACCGGCCGGCGGCGTCCAGCGCAACCGCCAGCGGCCCTCGCGACGCGGAACGGTCGTCAGGAACGTGCCGTTGACCGAGCGCACGGCGATCGTCGCGACCGTGCGGAACTCGCCGCCGCCGAATGCCGCGTTCTGCAGCTCCACCCGCGCGCGCGCGCCGGCGGCCAGCGGCCGGACCTGACCGTAGACGCGCAGCCGCGCCGCCCCCTTGCGCGTGATCCACAACGGCAGCCGGTAGGCGTCGTAGGCGGGCTTGGCGATCCCGTCCCGGGACCGCAGGCCCGACTGGAAGCTCGAGACCACCGTGTCGTCGACGAGCTTGTACTGCCCCACGGTCCGGATGCGCGGATCGCGGTAGGCGATCCAGTCGGACTGGTTCATGTACTCGGCCTGGCGGGCGGGCGGGACGCCGAACAGGAGGTCGGGCGGGTTGGTCTGGAAGCCGTACTCGGTGTAGTGGATCGGCAAGCCGGCGGGGATCCGGCGATGCCTCCCGCCCGCGTCGAGCAGCCGCGTCAGGCGCCCCTTCGAGGAGATCGTGATCTCCGTCGCGGGCTCGCCGCGCGTCAGCGGCGGCTTGGAGCCGCCCCGCGTGTAGGGATGGTGCGCGAAGCCCGTGACCCGCAGCGGCGCGAAGCGCCGGCAGCCGGCGCGCCTGGCGGCGCGCCCGCGCAGCGCGCGCCCGGCTGCGTCGATGCACAGCAGCGTCCGGATGAACGCCGCCGGCGGGACCGGGCGGGTGGCGAGCCGCCCGGTCAGGCGCCCGATCGGGCTCGTCTCGCCCAGCAGCGTCTGGTCGGCGCCGTGCCCGGTGGCCCGCAGCCCGCGGAGGCCCGCGCGCACCATGGCGCGGTAGGTCACCGCCGCGGCCGGATAGGCGACACCGCGCCGGCGGGCGAACTGCGGCCGCAGCCAGCCGGGCTGGTTGGGCTCGTTGGAGAACGACCAGCGCGCGACGCGCGGGAGCACGCCGCGGCGCTGGTTCTCGTCGGCGTAGGCGCCCGAGTAGCGCGCGCCGAGCGCGCGCAGGAACGCGCCGTACTGGCGCGCGCGGGGTCTGCACAGGCTCCGCTTGTGCACCGAGCCGCCGCAGCGCGACGCCCACGCGGGGATCGGCGTGGAGGGCGAGAGCAGCAGCGCGAGCCCGCGCGCACGCACGCCGCGCACGAGATCGTCGAGCCGGTCCCAGCGCGCCGCGGGATACGCGGACGGGTCGGCGGGATCGAAGCCCGCGGGGCGCGCACGCGCGGTCGGCGCGGGGGCGACGTCGCGCCAGGGGACCAGCGCGCGCACGCCATCGGCCCCGAGCGCCACGACGTCGTCGAGCGCGCGCTCGCGGGCGACGGGCCCCGCCTGGAGCATCTGGAGCTCGTCCTCGACGAGCGACTCCTGGGTCGTCGACGCGTGCGCCGCCGGCGCGCAGCAAAGCGCCGCCGCGAGGGCGGCCGGGATCAGGCGCGTCGATCGCACGTGCATCTAAGAGAGACGCCGCGGGGCGGGCGAAGTTGCGCCCCGCGGCGTCCTCCGGGCGGCCTGATCAGTCCGCGACGGCGCTGTAGCGCTCCGCGACCTTGCCCCAATCGACGGTGCTCCACCACGCGTCGATGTAGTCCGGGCGCTTGTTCTGGTACTTCAGGTAGTACGCGTGCTCCCACACGTCGACGCCCACGAGCGGCGTCTGGCCGTCCGAAAGCGGCGTGTCCTGGTTCGCCGTGCCGACGATCGCGAGCCCGCTGCCGTCGTGCACCAGCCAGGACCAGCCGGAGCCGAACTGGTTGACGCCCGTCTCCTTGACCTTGGCCTTGAAGTCCTCGAAGGAGCCGAAGGCGGAGTCGATCGCCTCGCGCAGCGCGCCGTCGGGCTCGCCGCCGCCGTCGGGGCTCATCGACTCCCAGAACAGCGTGTGGTTGTAGTGGCCGCCGCCGTTGTTGCGCACAGCGCCCCGCTTGGCATCGGGGACCTGGTTCAAGTCCGCGAGCACGTCCTCGATCGGCTTGCCGTCGAGCTCGGTGCCCGCGAGCGCCGCGTTCGCCTTGTCCACGTAGGCCTGGTGGTGCTTGTCGTGATGAAAGCGCATCGTGTCCGCGTCGATGTGCGGCTCGAGCGCCTCGTAGGCGTAGGGGAGCGGTGGGACTTCGTAGGCCATGCAAGTCTCCTCGAATCGGGTGCCTGGGTTGTATCACCAGTGGTCCCTCCGGCAGGTTCGCACTCGCACGAACCTACCGGAGGAACCACTAGGCTCTGCGCCCGCATGACCCGACTGTCCGGCTACCTCCTCCCGACCGAGAAGCAGGCCCCCGCCGACGCGGAGGCGCTCTCGCACAAGCTGCTCGTCCGGGCCGGCATGATCCGCCAGGTCGGCGCCGGTCTGTGGACGTGGATGCCGGCCGGCTGGCGCGTGCACCGGCGGATCGTGCAGATCATCCGGGAGGAGATGGACGCGATCGGCGGCCAGGAGCTGCTGATGCCGGTGCTGCATCCGGCCGAGCTCTGGCAGCGCAGCGGCCGCTACGCGATTCCCGAGCTGCTCAAGCTGAAGGATCGCAAGGGCGCCGACCTGGTGCTGGCCATGACCCACGAGGAGAACATCACGTTCCACGTGGCGAGCATCGTGCGCTCCTACCGCGACCTGCCGCTGATCCTCTACCACTTCCAGACCAAGGAGCGCGACGAGCCGCGCCCGCGCGCCGCGGTGCTGCGCACGCGCGAGTTCATCATGAAGGACTCCTACACGTTCGATCGCGACCGCGAGGGCCTCGACGCGAGCTACGAGAAGCACGTGGGGGCCTACAACCGCATCTTCGACCGGCTGGGCCTGGAGTGGTACAGCGTCGAGTCCGACGTCGGGATGATGGGCGGGTTCGGTGCACACGAGTTCATGGCGCCGTGCCCGGCCGGCGAGGACGAGGTGGCGCTCGCGCCCGGCTACGCGGCCAACGTGGAGATCGCCAGCGCCCAGCCGCAGCCGGTCGAGCTCCCGCCTGCACTACCGGCGCCCGAGCCGGCCGAGACGCCGGGCCTCGTCACGGTAGCGGCGGTGGCGGGTGAGCTGGGCGTTCCGGCCGGCGCGCTGCTCAAGGCCTATCCGGTGATCGCCGGGGGCGAGCTCAAGCTCGTGATGCTGCGCGGCGACCACCGCGTCAACGACATCAAGCTGCGCAACGCGCTCGGCGCCGAGTTCCGGCCCGCGCAGGCGGCGGAGTTCGAGGACCGCATCGGGCCCGCGGGCTACATCGGGCCGGTCGGCGCCGGCGTGCCGATCCTGCTCGACGAGGGGGTCGCGCCGGGTGGCTACGTGACCGGCGCCAACCGTCCGGACGCGCACCTGCGCGGCGTCGAGCCCGGCCGCGACTTCGCTCACGAGCGCGTCGACATCCGCACCGTCGAGGCCGGCGACACCGTGGGCGGCCACGCGATCCGGATCGAACCCGCGATCGAGGCGGGCAACATCTTCAAGCTCGGGACGCGCTTCTCCGAGCCGCTCGGCGCCACCTACCTGGACGAGGCCGGCTCCGAGCAGCTGATCTGGATGGGCTGCTACGGGCTCGGTCCCGCGCGCATCGCGGCGGCCGCCGTCGAGCAGTTCGCCGACGAGCACGGGATCGCCTGGCCGCGCTCGATCGCCCCGTTCGACGTGGAGCTCGTCGGCCTGGGCAGGGACGGCACGGAGGAGCGCGCGCTGGCCGAGCGCCTGTACGGCGAGCTGCGCGAGGCCGGCCTCGACGTGCTCTACGACGACCGCGACCTCGGCCCGGGCGCCAAGTTCGCCGACGCCGAGCTCCTGGGCGTGCCGTTGCGGCTCACGGTCGGGCGGCGAACGCTGGAGGCGGGGGAGATCGAAGCGCAGGTGCGGCGCGCGCGCGAGCAGCGCAGCGTGCCCCTCGACGGTGCCGCGGACGCGGCGGCGGACCTGTGGCGCAGTCTCCCCTAGAGCGCGGGAAGCTCACCTTCCGGCGGCTGGCGGGCCTGGACCGCTCCGGCCCCCCGCCCCCGCAGACGTTGCCGGGCCAGCCATGGAACCCGTGGACGATCCCGAACGCGATC
The DNA here is from genome assembly GCA_051001255.1 of Solirubrobacteraceae bacterium. Lineage (GTDB taxonomy): Bacteria > Actinomycetota > Thermoleophilia > Solirubrobacterales > Solirubrobacteraceae > DASQMT01. Next base: position 6,480 of record JBPCNM010000403.1, on the reverse strand, counting down.
GGCTTCATCCGGCTGGCGCTGATCCCGCTCTTCCTGGCCCTGGCGCTCGCGTCCGACGGCGGCACCGACGCCCTCCCGCTGATCGTGTTCGCGGTGATCGGCTGGACCGACTATCTCGACGGGATCAGCGCGCGGCTGACCGGCCAGTACTCGCGCCTGGGCACGCTGCTGGACCCGCTCGTGGACCGCATGCTCGTGCTGTCGGGCGTGATCGTCTGCTGGCACTTCGAGCTGCTCCCACGCTGGGGGCTGGGGGTGCTCGCGCTGCGCGAGCTGGTCGTGATGGCGCTCGTGCGCTTCGGCCAGCACCACGGGGTGGAGTTGAAGGTCAACTGGCTCGGCCGCGCGGGCGTATGGCCGGTCATGAGCGCGCTGTTCTTCGCGATGGCCGGCGTGGAGTGGCTGGCGTATGCGTCCCTGTACCTCGGCCTCGCCCTGGTGCTCGCGTCCGCGGCGCAGTACGTTCGGGACGGGCTGCGGCAGTATCGCGCCCGACCCTCGATGTGAGCTTGAGCATCGCTATGCTTGCCGCTCTGAGACCCAGGAGAGGACCGCGACGTCATGATGGACACCTTCCCAGACCTTGGCTCGCTGTCCGACCAGGAGCTCAAGGACCTGATCCAGCAGCTCACGGACGAGGAGCAGGAGGTGTCCTACCGCCGGCGGATCCTGCACGGCAAGATCGACATCCTCCGCGCCGAGCTCGTCAACCGGCTGCGCAAGAAGCACGAAGGCGGTGAGGACGTGATCTCCGGCGCCGACGTGCAGCGCCTCACGGACATCCTCGCCGGCCGGGCGTCGGGCGGCGACGAGTCCTAGCGCCTCGTGGCGCGCCACTGCCCGGAGTGCGGTTTCGTCGTCGGCGAAGGCGCCAACTACTGTCCCAAGTGCGGCGCCTACATCGGCGCCGAGGAGCGCAAGGACGATGTGACGACCGCGACCTACGTGATCGACGAGGCGACGGGCGAGCTGCGTCCCGTCGACGTCGGCGACGTCGCGGCCCACAGCGGTGCTCTGGTCATCCGCTCGGGCGGCGGCCGCGTCGGCCAGTCGTTTCCGCTGCACGGCGAGCACATGACGATCGGGCGCTCGCCGGAGGCCGAGGTCTTCCTCGACGACGTGACGGTCTCGCGCGACCATGCCGTGCTCGTGCGGCGTTCCGGCGCGTGGTTCCTCGACGACTCCGGCTCGCTCAACGGCACGTACGTGAACCGCCGCCGGATCGAGTCGCACAAGCTCGCGGAGGGCGATGAGCTGCAGATCGGCAAGTACAAGCTGACCTACCTCGCCCGGTGATCGGGCCGGTGGCCGAGCGCGATGCCGATCCCGCTGCACATGCTGACGGCACGGCGCCTCCGCCGGATCTGCCGGTCGCGCCCGCGGATCCACGCGCGGCGCCGGTGGGTCCCCCCCAGGGCAGCGGCAAGTCGCTGACGATCGGGGCGGTCTGCAAGGCGCTCTCGCAGGAGTTCCCCGACATCTCGATCTCCAAGATCCGCTACCTGGAGGACCAGAAGCTGCTCGCCCCGCGGCGCACGCCCGGCGGCTACCGCCTGTACTCCGCCACCGACGTCACGCGCTTGCGCACGATCCTGCGCCTGCAGCGCGACGAGTTCCTCCCGCTGCGGGTGATCCGCCAGGAGCTGGCCGCGGGACGCTCCCAGCCCGAGGTGACGCAGGCGGCGCCGTCCGACGGCACGCAGGCCACGCCCGACGCGCGGCCCGGCGCGGCGCTGCGGCGGCTGACGTTCTCGATCGCGCAGCGGGGGGCGATGTACTCGCTCGAGGACGTCGTGGAGGACACGGGCGCCGACCCGCGCCTGATCGCCGAGCTCGAGGACTACGCGATCGTCAAGGGCGATCCACGCTCGGGCACGAAGTACTACGACGAGACCGAGCGCGAGATCGTCCGAGCGGTCTCCGAGCTGTCGCGCTACGGCGTGGCGGGCCGCAACCTGCGTGTGTTCAAGACCTCGGCCGAGCGCGAATCCGCGCTGCTGCAGCAGATCCTCGCCCCCGCGCTGCGCTCCCGCAATCCGGAGCGTCGCAAGGAGGCGGTGGAGGCCCTGGAGAACCTCGCTGCCGTCGCATCCCACCTCAAGCACCTCCTGCTCGTGCGCGACCTCCGGCGGATCGCGCGGTGAGCCCGCCAGCCGACCTGCGGGCGCTGATCCGCGACATCCCGGACTTCCCCAAGCCGGGGATCGTCTTCAAGGACATCACGCCGCTGCTGCTCGACCCGCACGCGCTGGACGCCACGGTCGAGGGGATCGCCGAATGGGCGGGCCCGCGCGGCGTCGAGTTCGTGGTGGCGGCCGAGGCGCGCGGGTTCATCCTGGGCGCGGCGATCGCGCGCGAGCTGGGCGCCGGGTTCGTGCCCGCCCGCAAGCCCGGCAAGCTGCCCGCCGAGGTCGTGACCGCCGAGTACATCCTCGAGTACGGGATCGACGCGCTGGAGATGCACGCGGACGCGCTCGCGCACGGCGCCCGCGTGCTGATCCACGACGACCTGCTCGCCACCGGCGGCACCGCGCGCGCCCTGGCCGAGCTGATCCAGCGGCTCGGCGGGACCGTGGTCGGCTGCGCGTTTCTCGTCGAGCTTGCGTTCCTCGACGGGCGCGCCAAGCTCGGGGGCTACGACGTGCACGCGCTGGTCTCCGACTACGGCGAGTGGCCCCCGCGCGGAGCTCGCGCGCGCGAGCTCCGCAGGCGAGCGGCGGTGAGCGTCAGCGGCCCCTGGGCAGCTTGCCCCTGAGGACGACCTTGCCGGGCCGCTTGGTGTCCTGGCTGGACTCCCGCGAGACGACGACGTCGGCGTACGTGGCGTAGAGCCGGGGAAAGGCGGTCAGGTCCTTCTCGCTCGGTCCCTGGATGCCGAGCTTGCCGTCCTCGCCCACGGTGGCGAAGCCGAGCCGCCGGGCCTTGTCGCCGGGGCCGGTGAGCCAGACCGCGTGCGCGGAGGTCGTGCCGCTGGGCGCCAAGCCCTGCGCGACCAGCTCGAACAGCAGCCGGTCGCCCTGCACGAAGACGGTCATCGTCCCCTTGGCCGCGCCGCCGCCGGCCCTGAGCGGGATCGTGTCGGCGACCTGCGGCGCGGCGGCGGTCTGCGTGGGCGTCGCGCCGGCGCCCGGAGTGGCGCTCGCGGCGACCTGCTCGTCGACTGCGCTGCTGCTGCTGCCGCCGCCGCCGCCGAGCACGAGGAACAAGACGATGGCGACGACGGCAAGCACGCCGCCGATCAGCAGGATGCCGCCGACCCGCGAAGACGCTGCCGGCGCGTCGTCGCCGGCATCCGCCGGCGTGGCCTCGGGCACCGGCCGCGCTCGCGGTGCAGGGGCGGCCGCCGGCGCGGCGCCCGGGAGCTCGGGGAGGCCGTGTGGCGCGACGCCTTCCAAGCGCGCGGCCACGTCGGTCGCCCACGCACGTGCCGGGGCGGATTCGGCGAGCAGGCCGCGCGTCGCCTCCGCGTCGCCGTCCGGCTGCTGACCGAGCAGGTAGTCCGCGAGCGCGCCGGTGATCTCGCCCGGCAGGCCGTTGCCCGGGGCCAGCGCGACCAGGCCCGCCTGCGCGCGGGCACGGACGGCGTCGACCGGGATCGCCAGCAGGGCGGCGATCTCGTCGTAGGAGCGCCCCTGCCGCAGCACGAGCGCGACGACGGCGCGCTGGTCGGGGGCAAGCGGCTCGGGTGGGCTCATCGACCACCCATTAAAGCCCCCCGCGTCTGGGTGGCTGGACCCCGGTGCACAGCAGGGTGAGCGCGTCCGCCGTCGGAAGCCGTCAGCTACTGCGGTCCGCGCTTCAGACGGTGCTGCGGATCGGCCCGGTTGGGCCGGACGGCGCCGGCCGATCACCGTCGCGCCGATGTTGGCCAAGGCCGAGCGGATGTACTCGGCGCTGGGAGCGCTCACGTGAACTCTCGAGGCGCGGAATCATCGCGCGCCTGAAGCGGTCGTCCGTATGCCGATCGGCTACCGGATCAGACGGACTCGTATGGGCAGCTCGAGACTCGCCCAGGCGCGGTCGCCGGTCAGGACCTCCGCGGGCGTACTGCGTACTGCCAACGCCAGACAGCAGCGGTCTCCAAGCGACAGGGAACGGCCGCCGTCGAGCGAACGCATCGCACCGGCCAGCTCTGCGTCTTCCTTCAAGAGGGGCTCGATCGTCACGCCGGCGGCGACGAGCAGCTCATGAACGCGGCGGCTCTCGATGTCGGCGTCGACCAGCTTGCCGACGACTTCGGCCAGGTTCGCGGTTCCGAGCGACGCCGAGGCGATCTCCGCGGCAACGATGTCGGCACCAGGCTCGTCGTGGACGAGCGCGAGAACGGCCGACGCGTCCAACACCGTCACTCGGCAGCTGCGGCGAGACGACGCTCGGCGAGCAGCTCATCGACGAGCGAGCGAGCCTTGGGAACTGTCGACCCGATTGCCCGCAGCTCCGCAACCGCGTCCTGCTGGCGCTCGAGCACGAGCTGGCGGCCTGCGAGGCGCAGGTGCAGCCGATCGCCGGAGGCAAGCCCGAGCGCCGTTCGGATGTCGGCCGGGATGACAAGCCGACCCTGCTGACCCAGCACCACTGTGGCATTCATGGCTTGAGTATGCCACGGTCGGCAAAGCGGTGCCACAATGGGCCGCGACACCGGAGTGTCGCCGAAGCCCAGATCGACGGCGTGGTAGCGATAGATCGCCCGGACGATCGCGGCCGGATCGGACGCACCAGCCTCCGTGCCGGCATCGGTGGCCGTGTGATGGACGGTCAGCCGCTGCGCCGGAAAGAACTCCGCCGGCCAGATCTCCTTGCCGTTGGCGTCCAGTCGCAGCGACTCGTCGGCGCCCCACCGCGCCCGCGACCGGTAGCAGCCGCCCGACGATCCCGAGCCAAGGCCCGACAGGCCGATCGCCCGAGCGGCCCGCGCCGTGGCCGGTGACTCCGCCACCGTCTCACGCCGACCATCGGTGGTGTTGATGGCCACCCCACGCACATCGCGTGCCCGCCCGCGGACCTGGTAGGCGGTGGCGCGCTCGGCCGGCACCAGCTCGCTAGCGACACGACCCCGGGGATGGATCTCGCCGGCATGCAGCTGCTGCCACGCGGTCCACGCACCGTCACGCCGGAAGCGCACGCTGCCCCCGTCACGAAGGGTGCCGCGCCGGTGGACACCGACGAAGTCGATGCGACGCGGCACCGGCAGGGGCTGAGCGCCGACGACGGCAGCACGCGCCAGCGTTCGCGGTACCCGGAAAGCGCGCCCGGCGGCGGCGGCGCTCGCCCCGCCCGCCGTGCCTTCGGCCAACGCCCCGCGTCAGCAGGACGATCGCACCTTGCACGGGGTGGCAGACCGGCGGGTCGAGCTGGCGCTCGGACGGCCGCAGGCCGCAGCTCGAGCGGAGCCGGTCCCAAGCCCCGGCGATAAAGTGCGTCAAGGTGAACGACACGCCAACGCCACCCTGGCGCGACATGCCGGGCTTTGACGGCCTCTACGGCCTGGAGGTCCTCGCGCTCTCCGACGAGGAGGTCACCGCCCGGGTCCCGGTGCGCGACGAGATCAAGCAGCCCGCCGGGCTCGTGCACGGCGGCGTGTTCGCGTCGATCGCCGAATCGATCGCCTCGACCGCCACCTACCTCGCGGTCTCAGACGACGGGCGCACGGCCCAAGGGCTCTCCAATCAGACGAGCTTCCTGCGCCCGATCCGCGACGGCAAGATCCACGCGGTCGCGCGGCGCCGCCACCGCGGCCGCACGACGTGGGTGTGGGAGGTCGAGGTCAGCGACGACCAGCAGCGCCTGTGCGCGCTCGTGCGGCTGACGATCGCGGTCCGGGCGGGCCGATCGGCGTGAGCGCCGCCGCGTTGCGCCCGCTGCACGTCCCGGGCGATCCCCTGATCCTGCCCAACGCCTGGGACGCCGGCACGGCGCGGCTGGTCGAGCAGACGGGCTTTCCGGCGGCGGCGACCACGAGCAGCGGCGTCGCCGACGCGCTCGGGTACGCCGACGGGCAGCAGACCCCGGTGGAGGAGATGCTGGCGGCGGTCGCGCGCATCGCCCGCGCGGTGGCAGTTCCCGTCTCGGCCGACATGGAGGCCGGCTATGGGCTCGAGCCCAACGAGCTCGCCCGCCGGGTCGCAGCGACCGGCGCCGTCGGCCTGAACCTGGAGGACACCGACCACGCGAACTTCCCCGCGCTCGTCGCACCGGCGACGCAGACGGCGCGGATCGCCGGCATCAAGGCGGCCGCGGAGCTCGTCGTCAACGCGCGGGTCGACGTCCACCTGCGCGGCGGGGCGACCAGGGCGGCGCTCGTGCGGGCCACCTCGTACCGGGACGCGGGCGCCGACTGCGTGTATCCGATCGGCGTGATCGACGAGCGGACGATCGCCCGGTTCGTCGAGCTCGGCGTTCCCGTGAACATCCTGCTGCGGCCCGGTGCACCCTCGATCGAGCGCCTGGCCGAGCTCGGTGTCGCCCGCATCAGCCTGGGCC
>JBPCNM010000402.1:0-7223 GCA_051001255.1 Solirubrobacteraceae bacterium | reverse complement strand
CGTGCACCGGCGCCTGGACGGCGCCGGCGACCGGCTCGGTGCGCGGGTCCGCGGCCGCCGGCTCGCAGGGCCCGCCGGCGACGACGAAGCCGACGAAGGCGAGCGCCAGGACCATCAGACCGGTCGCGACGATCGTCGTCCGTGCGGTCGGAGAGGGGTCTGCGCCCACCGTCGGTATGGTAGGGCGCGCCCGGCCGCTCCCCCGAGACGTCGTCTGTGCCGGGCCTGCTTCTTCGTGGAATTCGGACTCATGCTCACGCGGCTCTGGCGCCTGCGGCTGGCCGTGGCGGCGGGTGTGCTCGCGGCAGCGCTGCTCGCCGTGGCGGCTACCCAGGACGTCTCGCTGTCGCCGCCGTCGGTCAAGGCGTCGCGCAGCGCCTTCGGCGCCGCCAAGGCGCAGGTGTTCGTCGACTCCGAGCGTCCGTCGCTGGTGACGGGGGAGGCGGACGCCGCCACGCTGGCGGCCCGCGCGCAGATCGTGTCGCGCTTCGTCGACTCGGGCGCCATCCGCACCGCGCTCGGCCGCTCGCTCGACGTGCCGGCTCGCGACATCACGGTCACGGGGCCGGCGCCCGACACGCCGGGATCTCAGAACAGCCAGCCGGTCGCGCAGCAGCGGGCCAACGCCCTGCTCGGCGAGGGCAGCCCCTTGAGCGTCTACGTCGACACGGAGGCATCCGCGCCGGTCGTCACGTTCTTCGTGCAGGCGCGCACCGGCGCGGAGGCGATCCGGCTCGCGCGCGCCACCACGAGCGCCCTGCGCGTCTACGTGGCGCGCCTGCGCCGGGAGGCCGAGCCTGGCGAGCGAGTCCGGCTCGACCGGCAGCTCGAGGTGCTGGGCGACCGGGAAGGGCGTCCGATCGGGCGCGCGGAACGGCGTCAGCGCGAGGCCGAGCTGTTCGAGGGCAGCACGGTGGTCCGGCCGCTCGGCCCGCCCGTGGGAGGCGACGTGACGGAGGAGACGGGCCGCGTCATGACCCTCGGCGTGTTCGTGGTGCTCGCCGTCGGCTGGTGCATCGCCCTGCTGCTGGTCGGTGGCCTGCGGGACGCTGCGCGCCGGCGGCGGTGAGGGCGGCCGGCAGTGGCCGATCCGTCCCCCGCGCCGGCACCGGTGGCGTCGCTCGCCGCCGCCCGCGACTGGCCGCGCACCACCCGGGTGCTGCCGTGGCTGGCCGCGGCGTTGATCGCGATGCTCTTCCTCGTCCCGATCGATTCGGTGACCCTTGCGGTGCCGTTGCCGTTCGACGCCCGGCCCGACCGGGTCCTGCTGGTGCTCGCCTTCGTGACCTGGCTGCTCGCCCTCGCGGTGCGCGGGTCCGATCAGCCTGCCGGCGACAGGCACCGGTACGGCGGCGTCGAGCTGGCGATCTTCGCCTTCGTCGGCTTGGCGGTGCTCAGCGTGGCGCTGCACGCGCCGGCGCTGGAGGCGCTGCAAGAGGCGTCGGGCGCCGTCAAGCGGCTCGTCCTGCTCGCCTCCTACGTCGCCTTCTACCTGTTCATCGTCGCCAACGTCCGCCCCAGCGAGGTGCCGGCCTTCGTCGGCCTCGTGATCGCGCTGGCGGCGGTGACCGCGGCCGGGATCCTCGTCGAGTACGCCACGGGCTTCAACGTGTTCTTCTGGGCGGCCGGGGCGTTTGCGCCCCCGGGCACGAGCGTCGCGTCCGACGCGGGCATCGTGGCTCCCGGCGGGCGCCCCGACATCACCGGGCCGGCTCGCCACGGCCTGGCCGCCTGCGCGCTGCTGGCGATGGCCTTGCCCCTCGCGATCGCCGGCTCGGCCTTCGCCCCCGGGCGCAGGCAGCGGATCCTGAGCACCCTGGCCGCGCTCGTGCTGCTGGTGGGCAGCGTCGCGACGATCCGGCGGTCCGGCGTGGTCCTGCCCTTCGTGGCCAGCTCGGCGTTGATCCTCTTCGGCGGGCGGCGGCTGGCTCCCGTCGCCGTTGGGTTCGTCGCGCTCGTCGTCGCCCTTCCCGTCCTCGCGCCCGGCGTCCTGGACGAGCTGGTCGCCCAGTTCTCGGGTAACAACGTCGCCGCGCAGCGGTCCGTCGGAGGACGGACGTCGGACTACGCGGCGGTCTGGCCCGACATCCGGCACGGCGCGCTGCTCGGCCGTGGCTTCGGGACCTACGACGCCGCCCGCTACCGCTTCCTCGACAACCAGTTCCTGGGCTTGGCGATCGGGATGGGCTTCGTCGGTCTCACGGCCTTTCTCGCCATGCTCCTGGGTGCCGCCGGCAGCGCGCTACGGCTCGGGCTGCGCCGGCAGGGCGCCTCCTCGTGGCTGGGCCTCGCCGTCTTCGGCTCGATCCTCAGCTTCCTGGTCGCCAACGCCCTGTTCGACGCGCTGGCCTTCCCGCACGCGCCCTACGGGTTCTTCCTGCTCGCCGCCCTGACGGCCAGCGCGCGGCGGCGCGTCGTGTCCGCGAGCAGCTCGCCCACCAAGGCGGCGGCCTGATCGGCGAGCCGGTGCTCGCGCGCGACGGCGGCGGGAAGCGTGCGCCGCCACTCCTCGCGCTGCCCCCAGAAGCGCTCGAACGCGTCGACGAGCCCGTCGGAGCCCAGCGCGTCGATGTCGGTGACGACCGCGCCAAGGCCGAGGCGCTCGAACAGCTCGCGCGTCTTGAACTCGTAGGCCACCGGGAGCACCGGCGTGCCCGCGCACAGCGACAGGATGGCGTGGTGCATGCGCGTCGACACCGCCAGGTCGAAGCCGGCGAGGATGTCGAGCAGCGCCTCTGGCCGGTGGAAGTCGCCGTCGACGGTGACCGCGTCGCGCACGTCCCCGGGCAGCGCCGCGGCGATCCGGTGGGCCTCGCGCGCGTCGTCGGTCCAGTACTCCCGCACGCCCTGGCACGTGGAGAGGAAGGTGACCTCGGCGCCGCAGCGGCGGACGAGGTGGCAGACCAGGCGCCCGACCGCCTCGGCGTAGTTCGCGGCGTTTCCCGTGAACGGCCACTCGCGCACGGAGACGACGATGCGGCGCGGGCTGGGCGGCGGGTCGCGCGGCGCGTCGCGGGCGAAGGTGAAGACCGCGTCGGCCACCACGTGCAGGCGATCGGGGGCGACGCCCAGCTCGAGCAGATGCAGGCGCGAGACCTCGTCGCGCAGCAGCACGAGGTCGGCCCGGCCCGCGATCCGCCGCATGGCGCGGCGGTTTGAGCGGCGCGCGAAGGGACCCAGCGACTGGGTGTAGAGCACGACCGGGATGCCGAGCGCCCGGAGGAGGTCGATCTCGAAGACCTTCCGCCAGATCCCGTAGCGCTCGACGAGGTAGGTGCCGCCCGTGGAGACGCCGAGCTCCGCGCTGGCATAGCCGGCCAGCGCTCCCCGCTCGCCGGCCCGCAGCAGTGCGCGCGTCAGCTCGGGCGCGACACGGAGCGCCCGCGCCGCGGCACGCCAGCGCAGCAGGTCGAGCTCGCGCTGCGCGCGCCCTGCGTAGCGGATCGAGCGTGGCCGGATCGCGGCCGCCGCCGGCGTCGCGAACGCCACCTCGGGATAGCGCATGCCGGCCGCCTGTGGCTCCGGGTCGCGGGCGACGAGGGTCAGGTCGTCGCCGAGCGCCCGTTCCAGCTGCGCGCGGATGGCCAGCAGGATGGCGGCGTCGCCCCCGTTGAGCGCCACCGTGTTGACGAGCTCCACGCGCACGGCGGCTAGCTTCCCGCGCGCACGGTCGGGCCGGCGCGCCGCCGGCGGGCCGCGAGCCGGCCGAAGAGCTCGGCGAGGTCGCGCCAGGCGGCAGGGAAGATCCAGCGAAGAGCCAGGGCGTAGGCCGCGAGCCCGCCGGCGGAGGCGGCAGCCATCACCGCCAGATCGGGCACGCCGAGCCTCTCGAGCCCCGCGGTCACCGGCCAGCTGACCGCCACGAGCGCGGCGCAGCCGGCGAGCGCCGGCGCGACGTCACGAATCAGGGTCTCGGACAGCGGGATGCCCACGAGCCGCTGCACGAGCAGATACTGGGTGCACACCAGGTTGAGTAGGCGGGAGCCCGCCACCGCCGCGCACGTGGCGGTCAGCCCGTAAGGCGCGGCGACGAACACCACGACGGCGAACACCGCCAGCGCGGCCGCGTTGTAGCGCATCGCGGCGGCGGGCTTGCCCGCCGCCAGCAGCAGCGGGCCGGTGCCGGTGCCCACCACGGCGGCGAACCCGGCGATCGCCAGCAGCTGCGCGGCCGGGGCCGCGGGCGCCCAGCGCTCGCCGTACAGCCACGGGACGAACAGCGGCGCGATGACGATCAGCAGGGCCAACAGCGGAACCAGCAACGCGGTGTGCACGTGGACCATGCGCGAGCGCACGAGCCGCAGGTCCTCCACGTTGCGGGCGCGCGAGAGCAGCGGGAACAGCAGCCGCAGCAGGATGCCGCTGACCTTGCCCTGATACTCGATGCCCAGCTGCGCCGCGCGCCAGTAGAACCCGACCTGGGCGGGCGAGAGCCGGGCGCTCAGGACGATCAGCCCGATGTTGCGCTGCGCCATGTAGAGCATCGTGGTGGCGCTCGCGGGCAGGCCGAAGGCCAGGATCTCGCGCGCCGCCGCGCGCTCCAGGCCCGGGCGTGGCGGCCGGCGCCAGTAGACCGCCTGTGCGCTCGACACCGCGCTCTGCACGAGGAAGCCGATCACGATCGACAGCCCGCCGAGCCCGGCCACGGCGCATCCGATCGTGGTCAGGGTGGCCGGCAGCAGCGCGGCCACCTCGTTGAGCGAGCTGCGCCGGAAGTCGAGGTCGCGCTGGATGAGCGCCTGCGGGACGGCGCCGACGCTGTAGAGCACGAAGGCCGGAGCAGTCAACGCGAGCAGCTCGGCGGCGCGGGGGGTGAACGCGCGCGCGAAGAGCGGGAACAGGGCGATCACGAGCGCGGTCAGGACCACTCCCGAGATCAGGCTCAGCCCGAACGCGGTGCGAATCGCCGCGGGCCGCAGCTCGGCCGCCTGCACCAGCGGGCTGCCGAAGCTGCCGCTCGGCAGCCCGGACGCCAGCGCGAAGAAGAAGGCGGCCGGCGCGGCGTTGCCGAACTCGGCGGGGGAGACGAGGCGGGCGACGAGCACCGAGCCGACCAGCGCTCCCAGCTCGACCAGCACCCGGCCGAACACGACCCAGCGCACGCCGCGCAGCGCCATCTCCTTGAGCTGCCCGCGCGAGAGCGAGTCGTCGGGCGGTGTGCTCATCGCAGCGCGCGGCCCGCGGCGAGCTCCTGGTAGACCGCCACGGAGCGCTCGGCGAGGGTGCGCCAGGCAAAGCGCTCCTCGGCGAAGCGGCGTCCCAGCCGGCTGCGGCGCGGCCAGTCGCCGGGATCGCCAAGCACGGCGGCGAGGCGTGCCGCCAGCGCCTCGTCGTCGTTCTCGGGCACGATCTCGTCCAGCAGCTCGGGCGGAAACGTCTCGCGCGTCCCGCCGCAGTCCGTGGCCACGAACGGCAGCCCGACGGCGAGCGCCTCCTTGGTCACGACGGGCGATCCCTCCGCCTCGCCGTTGGCCAGCGTGCGGCTCGCCATCACGAGCACGTCAGCCTCACGCAGGTGGCTGACCATCTGCGGGCGCTCGAGCGCTCCCGCGAAGCGAACGCGCTCGCTCAGCCCGAGCTGTGCGGCGAGCGCCTCGAGCGCGGGCCGGCTCGGCCCGTCGCCAATCACCTGCAGGCGCACGCCGTCCAGCGCGGGCGGCAGCCGGCGCAGCGCGCGCAGCAGCACGTCCAGGCCCTTGCGGGGGACCAGCCGCCCGACGAAGATGAGACGCGGTGATGGCGGTGCCGTGCGCGGCGGCCGGTAGGGGAACTCCTCGAGCCGGATGCCCGCCGGGATGATGTCGATGGTGCCGGGAAAGCCGAGCGCCCGCAGTCGCGCGGCGAGGAACTCCGACACCGCGATCACCCGCGGGCGGAAGGAGACCAGCTCGGCATAGCGATGGTCGCGACGGAGGTTGACCGGCAACCACCGCTCCCGGCGCCGGAAGTCCGGGTACACCGTCGCGTCGCTGCCGTGGAACGTCACGACCAGAGGCACGCCGGCGGCGGCGCACGCCGGCCACACGTCGGCGCCGCTCCAGCCGAAGTGCGCGTGGACCACGGCCGGACGGACCCGCTCGAGCAGCGCGCGGAGCGCTCCCGCGCGGCGGGCCGCTGACCGGTGGGGAGCGAGCTCCTCGGCACGCCAGGACATGGGTCGCCGCCAGACCAGAGTCCGGTCCGACGGGGGCGCCCACGTCCCAGGCCGATGCTCCACCGAGTTGGCTAACAGCCAGCTGTCGCAGCCAAGCGCGGTCACCTCGCCGATGGCGTCGGCCACGAAGCCCTCCGAGACGAGGCCATACCGGCGGATTGCGTGCAGGACGGTGAGATGCACCCGTCGATCAAAGCACGGACGAGCGTGCTCGCCGCGTCCGCTCCTAACCCCTAGGCTTGCGGCGTGAGCAGCGCGCGGCTTGGCGACATCGTGGTCTACGGAGGGTCGTCATGGGACGAGCCGTGGCTCACCGAGCATCATCTCGCGCGTGCGCTGAGCCGCTCGAATCGGGTCCTGTTCGTCGATTCCCCGAAGACCGTTGTCTCATCACTCAGGAATGGTGTGCATCTACGTTCCTTGCGGGCTATCGGCGGGCTGGCGGGCAATCGGCTCCGGCGCGTGGAGAACGTCGACGTGCTGGGGCTCGTGACGTTGCCGCCCGCCTCCGGCGCCCGGGCTCGTGAGCTCTCGGGCCCGTGGCTGCGCCACCAGGTGACGACGGCGCTGCGCCGCCTGGGTATGCGCCCGCGGGTGGTGGTCGCGGCCCGCGGGGTGCGCGAGGGCATCGCCGCCGAGCCGGCTCCGTTCACGGTGGCCCTCGTCAAGGACTGGCTGCAGGCGGGAGGCCACCTCACCGGCTTGGACGCCGCCGCCCTGCGGACCCGCGAGCTGGCGGCCTGGCGGGCCGCCGACCTCGTGTGCGCCGTCTCGGGCCCGCTGCAGGCCCGCCTGGCCGAGGATGGCATCGAGAGCGTGCTGCTCCGACACGGCTTCGACGCCGGCATGGCCGCGCGCTACGACGCGGTGGCGCCCGTGCCCGCGTACGCGGAGCTGCCACGACCGCTGCTCGGATGCGTGGGCCGGATCGACGCCCGCTGGTCCTTCGACGCCCTCGCTGCGCTTGCGTAGCGCTTCTCGCGCGGCTCCGTGCTGCTGCTCGGGCCGGTCAACCGGCGGCTGGGGCGCGAACGGCTCGACGCGCTGGTGCGGCTTGCGAACGTGCACC
>JBPCNM010000401.1:0-3684 GCA_051001255.1 Solirubrobacteraceae bacterium | reverse complement strand
TCCTCCAGCCGCGCCGGCATCCGTCGACGGGCGTCGCGCCGCGCTCGGCTGCCCGGGATCGACACCGGCGCCGCGGCGCATCCAGCCCGCCGATAACCACCACGTGCTGCGCCTCGTCGCCCGCGTAGCGGCGCACCGCGTAGCGGCCCTATCGGGTCCGAGCCGCCCGGTCAGCTCCCACTAGACGAAGCCGAAGTACCCGGGCGTGCTACTCGCCCTTGTGGGCCGGGCTCGCGCGCTTGCTGGCGTCGACCGCGTACTTGGAGGGCTTGCGCGCGACGGTCGGGTTGTCGATCTCGTCGAGCCGGTCGATCAGCTTGATCCACTGCTCGGGCTCGAGGATCGCGTCTACCTGCTTGGCCGCCCGCTCGTCGGCGCCGTAGAGCGGGCGGAAGCCCACGTGGATGTGGTCGGCGTGATCGCTCATCGCGAACGTGTTGTCCGCGCCCTCGAACGCCATCAGGGAGATGATCTGGTGGGGCTTCATCGTGCCCTGAAGCGTCAGCAGACGCTGGATCGCAAGCTCCGTGACCGAGCCCTCGCCCTGGTGACCCATGATCGGCACGCCGTTGAGCGCGGCGATGTCCACGGCGCTGCCCGTGGTGTGCTCGGACACGTTGCCCGAGGCGGTCAGGTAGGAGTGCCCGCAGCGCAGCGAGGTGACCGTCGGCTTGAGGCCCGAGGCGACCAGGAACTCGAGCGTCGCCAGCACGCGGCGGTCGATCTGCCCGGCGCGGATGTCGTCGCGGCCGCAGCCGTAGATCTGCACGTTCGGGTCGGCGAGGACGCGCTGCGAGAGCGTCTCCTTGCTCATCAGCAGGATCTGGCCGATCGAGGGGATCTCCGCGTCCTTGCCGACGAACGGATTGCGGTTCGCCGCGCGGTAGATCGCGGTCGACTCGAGCAGCTTCCAGCCGTCGAGGATCGGCTTGGGGTCGATGCGCGGGGCGCCGCGGCCGGCCGGGCGGATCTCGAACAGCAGGTGCGGCGCCGTGCGCTCCGAGACGCGGCCGATGCGGCCCAGCACGGTGCCCGCGGTGATGCGGGCGCCGCGCTCGAGTGGCTTGAACTCCACGTCGGCGCGATCGAGGCCGAAGACGCGGTCGAGGTAGCCGGCGAGGCCCTCGGAGAGCTCGTAGGCCTGCTGCTCGCCGCCCGCGACCGCGGAGTTCGGGCGGTCCGGGTTGGCGAACAGGCGCTCCTTGGAGGGCGCCGCAGCGGCCTTCGCCGCCGCGGGTCGCGGCTCGACGGCCTTGCGCGCCTTGGCGGCCTTGGCGGCCTTGCGGGCCTTCGCCTCGGACTCGGTGGTCACCGAGGCCGGTCCCTCGGGCGCCGTATCGCGGCTGGGCAGGCGCAGTTCGCGCGCCACCGCCCTCGGGTCGACCTCGCGCCGCTTGGGCGTCGGGAAGGACTCGACGACCCGCTTGAGGTGCGCGTAGGTGTACGTGTTGCCGTAGACGTCCTGCAGCGTGACGAATCTGCCGAGCCGGCGGTTCTGGCCGACCTTGACGATGCGCCCGTCGTTGACGGCGACGACCGGCGCGCCTGGCCTGGCGAAGACCTTGATCCGGTTGCGCTGCCCGGTGGACTCGACGGTGTAAGCGGCGTTCGGACTGCCCTGCACATCCTTGAGGTCGCGGCGCGTGACCTCCTTCGCGTAGGTCGCCTTCGCCTGCACCGGGAAGCGGCCCTGCGTGAGACCCGAGAGCGAGCCGACGAGGTCGGCCGGCAGGCCGCCGATCAGGCGCGCGCGCAGGATCACCGAGTCGACGTACCAGTCGGCGTGGTTGTAGGCGAAGATCGCGGCGCGCAGGTCCGTGTCGGCACCGGCGGCGCGCAGGTAGCGCGCGGCGGCGAAGATCGCGTCGACCGGGTTGTACGGATCGTTCAGGCCGTCCTGGTTGCCGTCGACGCCGTACATGTCCCACGTGGCGGGCATGAACTGCATCCAGCCCAGCGCGCCGGCGGAGGAGACGTTGAGGTTGCGGCCGTAGTCGGTCTCGATCTCGTTGATCGCCGCCAGGACCTCCCAGCGGACGCCGTACTCGATGCCGGCGGCCTGGTAGATCGGGAGCAGGAACGGCGGGATGCGGAACTTCTCGATGAAGAAGTTCGGGACGCCGATGCGGGCCGCGCCGGGCGTGGCGAGCGAGACGGTCGGATTGTCGAGCGTCGGCGAGCCGTCCGGATTGCGAGTCGGGTTGGACTCGTCGACCTGCTCGCCCTCCTCCTTGACCGTCTCCTCGAGCTTGCCGGTCAGCCTCTCGGCATTCGGCTCGTGCCCGATGTCGCCCGTCTGGGTCGGTGACCGGCCGCCGCCGCCCGTACCGCCGCCCGTATTCCCGCGCGCGCGAACGCGATCCTTGGCATCGTCCTCCTCGCCCTCCTGCGGTCGAGTGGGCGTCAGGTCGGGAGCGGCGGTGACGGGAGGCGCAGCCGTCGGGGTCGGCGTCGCCACTGGCCCGAGGTCGGTGATCGACTGGATGGGGGCAGGGAGGCCGGGGATCTGGATCGAATCGACCGCCGCGCCCGGCGGGACGTCGACCGTCATCGTGCGCGTCTCGCCGTTGGTCAGCGTGACCGTGACGTGATGCAGCTCGGCGGATGCGGGCACGACCAGCACGCCGAACATGGCGGCGGCGGCGAGCGCGATGACCAGCTTCCGTCGTCTCATTGGGTGATGCGAGGTCCCTCTCCCGCAGTATCGGCGCGTCTGGTGCCCCGTGCGCCGGTTCCCTCGGTCCCGAAGGGGTCGTCGCACCGTACTGGTCGAATATCCCCGTTGCAATTCAGGGACGGTTAAAGGTGCGCCGTGGATCGCCGCTTGCGGGTCTTTCGTCATCCAGACGGCCTGTCTAACCTTCGACCTTAGGTTGATGTACGTTGGGTTGGGCGGTGTGCGCTACGTTCCCGCCGACGGCGGCTCTCGAACCAGCGTGGACACAGGAGGCAGCGATGGCAGACGACGACGCGAGCGGCGGGAAGCTGCGGGAGCGGCTCACCCGGCAGGGGGAAGACGCGCTCGGCAAGCTCGCGCAGGACCTGCTCGAGAACCCGCTGGTGACCGGCGCCATCGGCCGGGCGTTCGAGGCGCGCGAGCGGGCCGTATCCGCGCAGGAGACCGCCATGAGCGCGCTCAACCTGCCGTCGGCCGCGGATCTCGAGCGGCTCACGCGTCGGCTGCGGTCGGTCTCGCAGCGCTTGGAGGGCATCGAGGACGGCGTCGACCGGCTCGATCGTCGCTTCGAGGAGGTGTCGCGCGTCGCCCAGCCGCCCGACGACCGGCTGGCGGCGATCGAGGGGCAGGTCTCCAAGCTCGCGGCCGAGGTCGCGCACCTCGCGCACGTCCTCGACACGACGCCCGCGCCCATGCCGCGCGAGCAGGAGCGGCTCGAGGTAGACGAGCCGAAGCCGAGGCCGAAGCCGAAGCCGAAGGCGCCCGCCCGCAAGCGCGGCGCCGCGAAGAAGTCGTAGGTCGAGCGGCGCGAGGACGTCGACCATCGGGTCGGTGTTGGGTGTCGGCGCTCGGCTCGAGCCGCCGGCGCACAGCGAGGCCGTCCGCTCAGCGGCCGGTTCGAGCGCCGAACCCGGCCACGCCCGCGGCGCCGAGCGCCGCTTCGAGCGCGTCGACGTCGCCGGCGGAGATCCGCGTGCCGCCCGCGCGGGTGACCGCCAGCACCGCGC
>JBPCNM010000400.1:0-8038 GCA_051001255.1 Solirubrobacteraceae bacterium | reverse complement strand
CCTGCGGACGCTCGAGCGGCTGCCCGACCGCGCGGCGGCGCTCGATGCAGCCCACTTCGGCGACCAGGAGGGTGGCCGGCGGCGGCTGGCGTTCGAGGAGCTGCTGCTGCTGCAGATCGCGCTGCTGCGCCGCCGCGCCCGGCGGCGCGAGGCCGCGCGCGCCGAGGCGCTCGACACGCGCGGCACGCTGACGCGACGCTGGCTGGCCGACTCGCTCCCGTTCACGGCGACCGACGACCAGGCGCGCGCGATGGCGGCGATCGACCGCGACCTCGCGGCCGGCCGGCCGATGCAGCGGCTGCTGATGGGGGAGGTCGGCTCCGGCAAGACCGTCGTCGCGCTCTACGCGATGCTGCGGGCCGTCGAGCGGGGCGCCCAGGCGGCGCTGATGGCGCCGACCGAGACGCTGGCCGAGCAGCACTTCGCCACGCTGCAGAAGCTGATGCCCGGCGAGCTGGTGCAGGCGGCGCTGCTGACCGGCTCGACCGCCGCGAGCCGCCGCGCCGACCTGCTCGGCAAGCTGGCCAGCGGCGAGCTCAAGCTGCTGGTCGGCACCCACGCGCTGATCGAGGGCGCGGTGACGTTCGACCGGCTAGCGGTCGCGGTCGTCGACGAGCAGCACCGCTTCGGCGTCAACCAGCGCCGCGCGCTGGACCGCAAGGCGCCGGAGGGGCTCGCGCCGCACGTGCTCCACATGACCGCGACGCCGATCCCGCGCACGCTCGCGCTCACCGCCTACGGCGACCTCGACGTGACCGTGCTGCGTCATCTGCCCGCCGGCCGCCGGCCGATCCACACCCACGTCGCCTCGACTGACCGCGAGCGGGCCCGCGCCTACGCGCGTATCCGCGAGGAGCTGGCCGGCGGGCGCCAGGCGTTCGTCGTCTGCCCGCTCGTCGAGGAATCCGAGGCGCTGCACCAAGCCGACTTCGTTGGCGGGCACCAGCAGGCGCGCGCCGCGACCGCCGAGTACGAGCGCCTGCGGACCACCGAGCTCGCGGACTTCCGCGTCGTGCTGCTGCACGGCCAGATGAAGACGCGCGAGAAGCAGGAGGCGATGGCGGCGTTCGCGGCGGGAGGCGCCGACGTCCTGGTCGCGACCACCGTGATCGAGGTCGGCATCGACGTCCCGAACGCGTCGGTGATGCTGGT
Source organism: Solirubrobacteraceae bacterium (assembly GCA_051001255.1). Lineage (GTDB taxonomy): Bacteria > Actinomycetota > Thermoleophilia > Solirubrobacterales > Solirubrobacteraceae > DASQMT01. Next base: position 6,886 of record JBPCNM010000400.1, on the reverse strand, counting down.
GGAGGGCGCCGAGCGCTACGGGATCTCCCAGCTGCACCAGCTGCGCGGACGGATCGGCCGCGGCGAGCACGAGTCGGTCTGCGTGCTGTTCGGGCCCAAGGAGTCCGCGCGGCTGCGCGCGCTCGCCGCGCACGCCGACGGCTTCAAGCTGGCCGAGATCGACCTCGAGCTGCGCGGCGAAGGGGAGATGCTGGGCACGCGCCAGTCGGGCCTGGCGCAGTTCCGGGTCGCGCGGCTGCCCGAGGACGCCGGGCTGCTCGACGGCGCGCGCGAGATCGGCGCCGCGCTGCTGGAGGCCGACCCCGCGCTGGCGCTGCCCGAGCATGCCCTGCTCGAGTGGGCCGTCCAGGCCGCCTACGGGGCCGAGGCGCTCGATCCGATCCCGGCGTGAGCCCGCGCGTGATCGCCGGCCGCTTCGGCGGCCGCCGCCTGCAGGCGCCGCCCGGCGACGCGACCCGCCCGACGGCCGATCGGGTGCGCGAGGCGCTGTTCTCCATCCTCGGCGCGCGCGTCGAGGGCGCCGGGGTGCTCGACCTGTTCGCCGGCTCGGGCGCGCTGGGCCTCGAGGCGCTCTCGCGCGGGGCCGGACGGGCCACGTTCGTCGACAGCTCGCCGGCGGCGCTGAAGGCGCTCCGCGCCAACCTGGCGGCGCTCGGCGCGGACGCCGAGGTCGTACGCGCGGATGCGCTGCGCTGGCTCGGCGCCGCATCCGCCGGCGCGCGCCAATACGATCTCGTCTTCCTCGATCCGCCCTACCGGCGGGCGGAGGCGCTGGGAGCCACGCTCTCGGAGCTGCTGCCCGCGGTGCTGGCGCCGGGCGCGCTGGTGGTCGCCGAGTCCGACCGCCGCTCGCCGCTCGAGCTCACCATGCCCGCCATCGACGAACGCCGCTACGGGGACGCCCTCATCCGCATCCATGCCGCCTGATCCCGCCAGCCCGCACATCGCCGTCTGCCCGGGCTCGTACGATCCGATCACCTACGGGCACGTCGACGTGATCACCCGCGCCGCCGAGATCTTCGACGAGATCATCGTCGCCGTGGTCAACGCCTCCGTGCGCAAGGACCGCACGCTGTTCGAGGCCGAGGAGCGCGTCGGCTTCATCGAGCACGCCACGGCCCATCTGCCGAACGTCAGGGTCGACACGTTCGACATCCTGATCACCGAGTACGCGCGCCGCGTCGGGGCGGCCGCGATCGTGAAGGGACTGCGCGCGATCTCCGATTTCGAGTACGAGCTGGAGATGAACCAGCTCAACCGCCATCTCGCCCAAGACATCGAATCCGTCTACCTCATGGCCTCGCCGCAGTACAGTTTCCTGTCCTCAAGCGGAGTCAAGGAGATCGCCACCTTCGGGGGGGATGTCTCGGACCTCGTCCCGGACGAGGTTGCGAGGCGCTTGAAGGAAGCGCTCGCCCGCTGACGAACTACGCGCCAGGAGCCCCATGGACGTCCTCGTTCTCATAGACAAGCTCGACGACCTCGTCCACAACGCCAAGGGCGTTCCGATGACGGACCAGGTGCGCGTGGACAAGGAGGAGATCTACGACATCCTCGACCAGATGCGCGCCACGATCCCCGAGGAGATCAAGCAGGCGCGCTGGATCGTCAAGGAACGTCAGGAGATGCTCGCCGAGGCCAAGCGCGAGGCGGAGCGGATCGTGAAGGAGGCGCGCGAGCGCCAGGGCCAGCTGGTCTCCGACCAGGAGGTCACCAAGCAGGCCGAGCGAGCCGCCGAGGACATCATCGAGGACGCACGGGCGCGCGAGCGGGAGATCCGGCTCGGCGCCGAGGACTACGCCGACGAGATCCTCAACACGCTCGAGGTCAACCTCTCGAAGTTCATCGCCGCCGTCCAGCGCGGCCGCGAGCGCCTCCAGGGCAAGGACGAGCCGGCGGAAGTCGGCTAGCCGCAGCGACGCTTGCAGGAAGTGCCGACGCTTGCAGGAAGTGCCGGCCGCCCCCCCGGACGGCCGGCACCCATCACAACGCGCCGACCTTCCGAAAACTGTGCCGGGTCGACGAAAAGCCGATGCGAGGTAGGGGTAGCCGCACCTCTCGTCGGGCTCCGGCCGCTAGAACCCGACGCCGATGCTCGAGCTCGACGGACTCACGCGGCGCTACGGCGACCTCGTCGCGCTCGACGACCTGAGCTTCGCGGTCGCTCCCGGCCGCATGCTCGGCTTCGTTGGGCCCAACGGCGCCGGCAAGACGACGGCGATGCGGATCGTGCTCGGCGTGCTGCAGGCCGACGCCGGCGAGGTGCGCTGGCGCGGCGGTGGCGTCGACGCCGCCACGCGGGCGCGCTTCGGCTACATGCCGGAGGAGCGCGGGCTGTATCCCAAGATGCGCGTGCGCGCGCAGCTCGCCTACTTCGCGCGCCTGCACGGGCTCGACACGGCGACCGCCGAGGCGGCGGCCGACCGGTGGATCGAGCGGCTCGGGCTGAGCGACCGCGCCGGCGACCGCGTGGAGACGCTCTCGCTCGGCAACCAGCAGCGCGTCCAGCTCGGCGTCGCGCTCGTGCACGACCCCGAGGTGCTGGTGCTCGACGAGCCGTTCTCGGGCCTGGACCCGACCGGCGTCGACGTCATGAGCGGCGTCCTGCGCGAGCGCGCCGAAGACGGCGTGCCCGTCGTGTTCTCCTCGCACCAGCTCGAGCTCGTCGAGCGCCTGTGCGACGACGTGGCGATCATCAAGAGCGGACGGCTCGTGGCCTCCGGCACCGTCTCCGAGCTGCGCGAGCAGGGGCGGAGCGCGGACGAGCAGGTGCGCGTCCAGGTCGAGGGGGACGGCGAGGGCCGGTGGGTCGCCGGCGTGCCCGGCGCCGAGGTGGCCGACGCCGGCCCGCGCGGAGTGCTCGTCCGCCTGCACGGCGGCGGCAGTCCCGACCAGCTGCTCGACGCGGCGCGGGAGGCCGGCACGGTGACCCACTTCAGCCTCGAGCGCCCGTCGCTCTCCGACCTCTTCCGCCAGGTGGTGGCCGCATGACCGCGCGTGAGGCCGTCGGCCTGGTCGCTCGGCGCGAGATCTCCCAGCGGGCGCGCGAGAAGAGCTTCCTCGTGGGCACCGGGGTGTCCGTGGTGATCATCCTGCTCGTCGTCACGCTGCCCAGCCTGCTCGGCTTCGGCGGCCGCGAGGAGTTCACGATCACGGTGCAGGAGCCGGCTGCCGCGGTTGTCGCCGACGCCGCCGTGCGCGAGGCCCGCGCCTTCGACGCCGACGTTGCGATCGTGCGCGGCGCGGCGCTCTCCGACGTCGACGCCGTGCTGACGCGCGACGGCATCCGGGCCCAAGAGGAGCCCGACGACACGCTGCTGAACATCCTGCAGGCCGCCAACCAGCGCGTCCGGACGGCCGCGGCGCTGCGCGATGCCGGGCTCGACGACGCGCAGGCGGCGCGCGCTCTCTCGCCGCGCCCGCTGAAGCTGACGACGGTCGAGCCCGTCTCCGACGGCGAGGACCGCGCCGGCTTCGCGTTCTTCGCCGTGCTGCTGCTCTACGGCCAGCTGATCGGCATCGGCATCTTCGTCGCGATGGGCGTCGTCGAGGAGAAGAGCTCGCGCGTCGTCGAGCTGCTCCTGTCGACGATCAGGCCGACCCATCTGCTGGCCGGCAAGGTCATCGGCCTCGGCTTGCTCGGGCTGGGGCAGCTGCTGGCGATCGCCGTGGTCGGCCTGGCCGTCGCCGGGGCGTCGGGCGCCGTGGACGTGGACGCGGACCTGCTGACCGCCGCGGGCCTCGCGCTCGCGTGGTTCGTCGTCGGCTACGCGTTCTACGGCGCCGCATTTGCGTGCGCGGCCTCGCTCGTATCGCGTCAGGAGGACCTGCAGTCCGTGCTCACGCCGCTTCAGATGCTGCTCCTGGTCGGCTTCTTCCTCTCGTTCGGCGTCAACAACGACCCCGACGGAACGCTCGCCGTGGTGTGCTCGTTCCTCCCGCCCGTCGCGCCGATGATCATGCCGGCGCGGATCGCGCTCGGCGAGGCGAGCGCGGTGGAGATCGTCGGAGCCTTCGCGGTCACCCTGGCCGCGGCCGCCGTGCTGATCCCGCTGGCGGCGAGAATCTACTCCGGCGCGGTCTTGCGCACGGGAGCCGCGGTGAAGCTGCGCCAGGCGTGGGCCGCCGCGCGCGGGTGAGGTGTCGGCGCGCGGCTGACGTGGCGGCGTCGCCCGGAGCCGGGCGGCCGATCGGGCGCCGGCGACGGCGCTGGTAAGGAGGGGTGCGGATCGCGGTGGAGGGCCGGCGGAACCGCTGCTCACCGGTCTGTTGCGACTTGATGCCGGATACCGAGGTCAACTCGTCACGCGTCCCGCCGGGCGGGTCGAGCCCGCTCCCTCACTGCCTCGCTCGCCGGCACCGACCTGGGGCGTCGAGCGCCGCGTGGACGCCGGCGACCGCGCCGGTCAGGGCCTTCCCCGATGCCGAACGAGGCGCGCCCGCCCGCCGGCGACAGCGCTGGGGGCCTGTCCAAGAAGTCGGCACGCCCGGACGACGACCGTGAACACTTCGCCGGATCGGCCCCCGAGTCCTAGGAAGTACGTCCGTACGCCCGTCGGCTCCGGTGACCGCCCGCCTCGGTTCACGCGCCGTTCCGGACGCGCCGCCTGTTCTTGGACAGGCCCCTACACCAGCCTGCCCTGCGGCGGCCTGTCGTCACCCGTTCCGGCCACGACGAGCGCGTCGACCTGCGTCAGGTGCCCGCGCACCCGCTCGGCCATCTCGTCGAGGATCTTGCGCGCGGACTCGATGCCGCCCGCGGCAGCGGTGAGCTGGGTCTTGATGCGGCGCACGTCGTCCATCGCCGCCAGCGCGCGCTCGACCTCGCCGCGCAGCGCGCCGGCGTCCAGCCCGTCGCCGCCCGCCTCGGCCATCAGCGTGCGGGCGCGGGCGAGGGCGTAGGCCACCTCGAGACCCAGGCGCGCGCCCTCCTGCGGGTCGAAGACCACGAACAGCTTGTCGCCGTTGACCTCGCGCAGTTGCGCGCCGCGGCCCGGCAGCAGGTCCTCGGACGGCACGACCCAGACCCCGTAGTCGGCGTCGCGCTGCTCCATCGCGGCGTCCAGCTCGGCCACCGCCTTGTTCTTCGGGACGTAGGCGTGCTTGGCCTCGAACACGATCCGCGCGCGCGCCGGGCCGGCGCAGCCGTCCACGCCGACGAGCACGTCGCCCTTGCGGCCGCCGCCGCCGGCCAGGTCGCCGACCGCGTCGGCGTCGTCGCCGCGCGCCCGGGCGATCGCGTCGACCGCCTCGAAAACGGCCTCCTCGTACGGACGGCCCTTGGCGGTCGAGCGGGCGTGCTCGGCGGCGACTTCGAGCTGCTTCTCACGCTCGGCCTGCAGCTTGGAGACCTCGTGCTTGAGGCCGGCGATCTGCTCGTTGAGCGTCTTGAGGTTGGTGTCCTGCTGCTCGGCGGCCCGCCGCATCGCGGCCATCGTGCCGGCCTTGAAGTCGGCCAGCGGGTTGTGGGCGTCGGCCGATGAGAACTGCTTGAGCAGGTCCGCGCGCATCTGCGCCGACTGCTCGGCCATCACCGTGCGCAGCTGATGCTGCACCGCCACGGCCGACTCCGCGCCGAACAGCCGCTCGAGCTCCTTCGCCAGATGGCCGTTCTCGGGCGCGAAGACGTCGTCGACGCGCTTGCCCAGGAACTCCGCGACCGTGCGCGCCTTCTCGGTGAACGCGCCCTCGACCTCGCGCGAGACCTTCTCGAACTCGGTGCGCACGAAGTCGGCGTTGACCTCGGCCTGCTCGCGCGACAGGACGCGCGCGCCGATCTCGATCGCGTCGACCAGCACCTCGGCCGGATCGGCGCCCACCTCGGATCGCTCGCGTACGAGCTCGACGGCGCAGCGGTCGCGCACGGCGAGCGCATCGGCGACGACGACGTCGCCGAACACGGAGACGCGGGGAGAGCGGAGTGGCGTGGCGGCTTCCATGGCAGTGACGTCGCACGGTACGGGGAGCACCCGACGGAACGCACGGGCCCGCCCGCCCAGCTCAGCCGACGCGGAACCCGTCCAGCCCCTCTGGCGGCTCGTCGGCGACGTCGAGCCGCTTCACGGCGGCATCGCCCGGGCCGGAGCGGCACAGCTCCACCAGTCGCTCGACGGCCTCCGGCGCGCCCTCGAACACGGCCTCTACGGTCCCGTCGGAACGGTTGGCGGCCCACCCGCTGACGCCGGCGCGCCCCGCCGCGCGGCGCACGGAGTCGCGGAAGAAGACGCCCTGTACGCGCCCGTGGGCGCGCACCCGCCTGCGCACGGTCATACGGGTACCGTAGACCGATGGCCACGGTCGAGGCGCTCGATGCCGACATCACCGCGCTGGAGGTCGACGCGATCGCCAACGCGGCCAACACCGAGCTGCTGCACGGCGGTGGCGTGGCCGCCGCGATCGCCCGCGCCGGTGGCCCGGCGATCGACGAGGAGTCGCGGGCGCGCGCGCCGATCGAACTCGGCGAGGCGGTGGAGACCTCCGGCGGCGCGCTGCCGTGCCGCTGGGTCATCCACGCGGCCACGATGGAGCTGGGCGGCCCGACGTCGGCCGCGATCATCCGCCGCTGCACCGCCTCGACGCTCGCGCGCGCGGAGGAACTGGGCGCTCGCAGCATCGCGCTGGTCGCCTTCGGCACGGGCGTCGGCGGCTTCCCGATGCACGACGCCGCGCGGATCGAGACCGAAGAGGTCCGCCGCCACCTGGCGGCCGGCTCGCAGCTCGAGCGCATCGTGTTCGCGGTCCACGGCCCGCAGGCGCGCGCGGCCTTCCAGGCCGCGATCGACACCGCGGCCGGATGACCCCCGGCGGGGCCGCCGCGCCGGCGCGTCGTGGCGCGCCATGAGCGCGCTGTCCTCCGCGCTGGAGGAGGCGGGCGGCGCGCCGGCGC
>JBPCNM010000399.1:0-4888 GCA_051001255.1 Solirubrobacteraceae bacterium | reverse complement strand
GAGGCTACCGTCGAGGGTGGGCCGCCGCGGCGCGTGCAGCGCGCCGGGCCGCGACCCGGCCCGCGCCGCGAGCTCCGCCAACCCGCCGTCGAGCAGCTCGCAGTCGGGGTTGAGCAGCACGCAGACGTCGTGGCGCGCCCGCGCCACGCCCGCGTTGCTGGCGGCGCCGAAGCCGGGATTCTCCGGCAGCTCGACGACCGCGGCGCCCCACTCCCGCGCCACCGCGGGCCCACTGTCATGCGAGCCCGTGTCGACCGCGACGACCTGCGGTCGCTCGCGCAGGCGAGCGTCGATCGACCGGAGCAGGACGCCCAGCTCGGGCGCGGAGTCGTGCAGGACGACGACGACCGTGAAGGGCACGACGCGGCACCGTAGACCATGGTCACCCCTTGTAGGCTGCAGCGCCTCATGCGGCCCGCCGGCGACTCGGAGACCCAGACCATGGACCTCGACGGACTCCGCGCCGAGGCGCTCGACGCCGTTCGCCGCTACGCCGAGGCCGCGCTCGGACCCGAGCCCTTCGAGCCCGGCCGCTCGCGCGTGCCGGTCGCGGCCAAGGTGCTCGATCCGGCCGACCTCGTCTCGGCCGCCGACGCGGTGCTCGACGCCTCGTTCACCGAGGGACGCTTCGCCGACACCTTCCGTGCCGGCTTCGCGCGAGCCGTGGAGCGGCAGCACACCGTGCTCGTCGGCTCGGGCTCGCAGGCGAACCTGCTGGCCGTCGCGGCCGCGACGTCGCACCTGCAGCAGCGGTCGCTGCGCCCCGGCGACGAGGTGATCAGCGCCGCGATCGGCTTCCCGACGACGATCGCGCCGGTCTATCAGCACGGGCTCGTCCCGGTCTACGTGGACGTCGAGGCCGAGACCTACAACCCTTCGCTCGACGCGATCGCGACCGCGATCGGCCCGCGCACGCGCGCCGTCGTGCTCGCCCACACGCTCGGCAACCCGTTCGACGGTCCCGGCCTGGAGGCCCTGTGTGCGGAGCACGGGCTCGTGCTGATCGAGGACTGCTGCGACGCCCTCGGCTCGCGCATCGGCGGCCGCCAGGCCGGCACGTTCGGCGCGGCGGCGACGTACTCGTTCTACCCCGCCCACCACATGACGACCGGAGAAGGCGGCGCGGTCGCCTGCGACGACCCGACGTGGCTGCGCGCGCTCGGGTCGCTGCGCGAATGGGGCCGCGACTGCTGGTGCCCGCCGGGTCGCGACGGCGTCTGCGGCCGGCGCTTCGAGGGCCGCTTCGGCGACATGCCGGCCGGCTATGACCACAAGTACGTCTTCTCCCACGTCGGCTTCAACTTCAAGGTCACCGACATGCAGGCGGCGCTGGGCGTGACGCAGCTGGCCAAGCTCGACGGATTCGGGCGCCGCCGGCGCGAGAACGCCGCCTACCTGGCCGACGCGTTCGCCGCGTACGCGGACCGGCTGGTGCTGCCACGCAGCCTTCCGGGCGCCGACCCGTCGTGGTTCGGCTTCCCGCTGACGCTGCGCGACGGAGGCGCCGACCGCCGGCGCCGGATGCAGGAGTTCCTGCTGGAGCGCAGGATCGACACGCGCCTGCTGCTGGCCGGCAACCTCCTCCGGCAGCCGGGCTTCCAGAACCGCGAGCACCGCGTCAGCGGCGACCTGGCGCACGCCGACCGGATCACCGAGGCGTCGATCTGGGTCGGCTGCTGGCCCGGGCTCAGCTCGGAGATGCTCGACTGGATCGTCGAGTCGGTCGGCGCGTTCCTCGCCCGGAGCTAGCGACGTTCGAGGATCACGAGTGCGCCGTGGCGCTCGACCGGGCGGTAGGCCCGCGCGAGGTAGTCGTCGAGCAGCGTCACGCCGCTCGAGCGGCCGGCGGCGTTGGGCTCCGGCGCAGCCGTCTGCGGGGAGGTGTCGCGCACGACGACCCGTGGCCGCGCCCGCTCGAGCTCGGCGACGATCTCGCGCTGCACGGGCGCAGTCGTGACCACGCCCGGGGCCTGGATGTCGTAGCGGGTCGGGTTGGGCCGGTCGGCGAGGACGTAGAGCAGCGGGTTGCCGGCGGTGACGCGGTCGCTGCGAGCCGGCGCGACGTAGATCGGCGCGCCGTCCGGCACGCGGGCCTGGATCGCGCGGACCGCGCCCTCGAGCTCACGCGCGGTCCGCTCGGGCACCCGCACGCCGTCGGCGACTGGGAGGGAGAGCGGCGTGCCGCCCGACCGCGCGACCAGCCAGACGCGGTCGGCGCCCTCGAGGACCGCGAACGCCAGACCGGCGAGCGCGAGCGCCGCCCCGGCGCCGGCGGCGGTCGCGCGCCCGAGCTCCGGCGCCGCCCACGCCGCCAGCACGGCGACCATCACCGCCAGCGGACCGGTGTGGAAGGCGTCGGCGCGCGCCAGCAGGTAGTGCAGCATCCCGAGTGCGAACACCGCGACCGCCACGCGCCACCACTCCGCACGCCGGAACCGCAGCGCGCCCGCGAGGACCGCGCCCGCCAGCGCGAGGACCAGCGCGAGCGGGAGGTGGAACAGCAGCAGGTTCTCGGCCGAGTCCGAGAGGAACCCGCCGACCGACCCGGTGTTGAGCGGGCCGTCGTAGGCGAGCGGGAACGGGAGCGACTGGTGATCGCCGAAGTCGAGCGCCGGGTAGCGGATCAGCAGCTCGAACGCGCGCCCCGGGCCGCCCAGGGCGACGAAGGGTGCGAAGAGCACGGCCGCGACCGCCGCGGCGACGCCGGTGTAGCGCGCGGCGGCGCGCTTGCGCTCCTCGCGCACCGCATAGGCCAGGAGCACCCCGAGCGCGAGGTACGCGGCGAACTCCAGCCGCCAGAACGCCGCCACGCCCGTGAGCGCTCCCGCGAGCGCCGGCCGCTCCAGGCACAGCAGCGCCCCAAGGCAGAGCGCGAGCGCGACCGGGAACGGGTGCGGCCCGCTCGGGTAGGCGAGCGCCAGCGTCGCCGCCAGCCACACGCAGAGCGCCGCCCACCGCGGCGCGCCTCCGCGCCGCGCAAGCCGCCAGGCCAGCAGCGCGACCGCGCCGGCGGCCAGCGCGCGCACCAGCTTCCACGTCAGCAGCGACGGGCCGAGCGCCGCCCACAGCCCGCCGAGCAGGACCGGCTGGCCGGGCGGATAGAACCACCAGAAGTCACGGTAGGGGAGCTCGCCGCCGGCGATCCGGGCCGCGGCCTGCAGCATCAGGCCCTCGTCGTTCGGCTGGATCCCGGACATCGCCGTGGCGCCGCAGATCAGCGCGGCGCCGGCGAACAGGACCCACGGAAGCCTCATGGCCGCAGGTCGTACAGCGTCGCGCAGCCGAACCGCCGCGTCCGCGCGATCACCGGCCCGAGCAGCGGGCGCAGGTCGCGCAGCCCCGGCCGGCAGTCGACGAACGCGAAGCGCGCGCCCGACCGACGCGCGAGCGCCTGCGCTTCGGCCGGGCCCATGGCGCCCTCGAACAGCGCCCGCGTCTCGCGTACCCGCGCATCCCAGTCCGGCGTCCACGAGAGCGCCCCCACGAAGACCTCGCGGCCGGTCCGGTAGGGGATCATGTGGCCGCCGTAGGCCGGCGCGAGCACGCCGCCTGGGCGCGGATCGGCCGCGAGCGCGTCGAGCGCCCGCTGCTCGCCTCCGAACACGAAGTACGGATCGCCCGCCGCGCGGATCGAGTTGACGGCCACCTCGAAGCGATGGACCGTGCCCGGCAGCGTCATCAGCGCGAGGCACGCGACGACGACGGTGGCGCGGGGTCCCGGCCACACCGCAAGCGTCCCCTGCACGGCGAGCACGGCCAGCGGGATCGTCATGCCCTGGAACGCGTGGTACGGGAAGGTGCCGACCGGCGCGAGGTAGACGAGCAGCGCCGCGAAGGGCCAAACGCGGACGGCGTGCTCCTGCCAGGACCGCGCCGGCGCGCGGTAGGCGAGCGCGGCCGGCAGCGCGAGCGGTGCCAGGCTCACCACGATCGTCCACCACGGCCAGCTCCAGGTCGCCTGGTTGCCGGCGGCGTTGACCCGGCCGGCGAGCTCCCAGGCGGCGTCGCTGCGCTCGAGCACCGCGTAGTAGACCGCCGGCACGCACGCCGCCAGCGGCACGGCGAGGATCGCCGCCGCCGGCCGGCGGCGCTCGCGCCGCCACGTGAGCGCCTCGGCGGCCACGACCACCAGCACCAGCGTCCCGCCCTGCCACGGCTGCAGCCACGTCGCCAGCAGCGCGCCGGCCGCCGCGAGCGCGAGCGTGCCCGCCCGCCGGCGGCTCCGCCAGTCCTCGACCGCGAGCAGCACGAGCGGCATCAGCGCCACCGCGATCGCGGTCATCAGGTAGCCCCAGAGGTACTGGGCCGAACCGAGCTCGCCGGCGATGAAGTCGAACGTGAACTGGCGCGGCTTGCCGCCGAAGCCGGTCCAGGCGACGATCGCGCTCGCCGGCATCACGGCGAAGAGCGCGAGCACCAGCGCGGCGTGGCGCGGCCCGCCGGGTCCGAGCAGGCGGCGCACGTAGCGCAGCACGCCCCAGAACAGCAGCCCCACCGCGACCGGCTTCCACAGCAGGTAGGAGAGCGGCACGCTGATTCCAGCCGCCGCGTGCACGAGGCCCGAGAGCAGGAACCCGGGGTGCAGGAACACGCGCTCGTCGGGCGCGAGGTCGTACTCGTTGCCGATCAGCCCGTGCTCGCCGGCCTGGCGGATCCACGTGAAGTACTGCAGCTGGTCGGATGCGAGCAGGCCGTCGGCGCCGGTCAGCGCCCGCCCCTTGGTGAGCAGCGCGGCGAGCACGAGCACGGAGAGGCCGGCGAGCGCCGCGAGCACGCCCAGCTCGACGCGGTCGAGGCCGCTCCGCCGGCGGGAGGCGGCACGCGGCGCGGCCGTGGCGCGAGCGGTCATCGCAGCCGCACCGCCCGGCGCAGCCGCCGGCCCACACGC
>JBPCNM010000398.1:0-3103 GCA_051001255.1 Solirubrobacteraceae bacterium | reverse complement strand
GTGGTCGCCCGTGCGGGCGCGGCGCTCGGCGCGGCGCTCGACGAGCTGGTCGGGGATGACGGCCGGCTCGGCGTCGCCGTCCGCATCGGCGTCGGCGACACGTCGGACCTGGGCGGCCTGAGCGCCTCGTGGCGGCACGCCCAGGAGGCGCTCGAGCTGCGCTCGCTGGTCGCGCCCGACGGCGCGCCGGCGTACTTCGACGCGCTCGGCGTGCTGCACCTGCTCAAGCAGGTCCCGCGCGAGGCGGTCCGGGGGTCGGCGCTGTTCCAGCGGCTGTGCGACCCGTCCGGCCGGCGCGGCAGCCCGACCGACGTCGAGGTGCTCGAGGCCTACCTGGAAGCAGGCACGCTGCGCCGCGCCGGCGAGCGCGTGTTCCTGCACCACACGACGGTGCAGCACCGGCTCAAGAGCATCGAGCAGCGCCTCGACGTCGATCTCCGTGAGCCGGTGTCGCGCTTCCGCGTGCAGCTGGCGATCAAGCTGCTGGCCATCGACCGCCTACGTGCGGAGGAGTGCCCGCCGGCCTGATGCTACGGGCGCAGGTACCTCGCACCGGCCGACCACTGAATGCTCCGACGATGCCGACGAACGCCGCGCCCGATCTCGTTCGCCCCTACGAGCCCTCGTTCACCACGCGGGTCGGCATGGCGGACGGAACGGAGCTCGCGACCGACGTGTACCTCCCGCGCGGCGGAGGCCGGCGCGGCCATCCCACCGCCCTGATCCGCACGCCGTACGGGCGCCGCCGCGAGATCGACGCCGTGCCGGAGACCGGGAGCCTGCTCAACGGCGCCGGGATCGCGGTCGTCGCCCAGGACGTCCGCGGCAAGTTCGACTCCGGCGGCGAGCGGCTGCCGTTCGTCCACGAGCTGGCCGACGGCCATGCGACGCTCGACTGGATCGCCGAGCAGCCGTGGTCCGGCGCCGCCGTCGTGCCGCTCGGCGCCTCCTACACCGGCTTCACCGCGTGGGCGGCGGCCGCCACGCGACACCCGTCGCTGCGCGGCGTCGTGGCGCGCGCGACCACGTGCCACATCGCGACCGAGTGGCTCTACCGGCAAGGACTGTTCCGCCTGCAGATGAACGGCCAGTGGGCGCTCTTCGCGTGGGGCGGCCCGGAGCTCGAGCCGTTCGAGCCGGCCTGGCGCGAGGGGCCGCTCGCCGACGTCGCGCGGGAGGCGGGCGACGACCGCCACCTGCGCCACTGGCTGCGCAACCCGCCGGAGTCCCCCTGGTGGGCGGAGCACGGGCTGGGCGGGCCGGCGATCCTCAGCCGCCGCGTCGAGGTGCCCGTGCTGCACTGGAGCGGCTGGTGGGACCTGCTGGCGCGCGGGCAGGTGCGCGACTTCGTGGGACTCGCGGCCACCCCCGGGGCCTCCGATCAGCGCCTGATCATGGGCGCCACCGACCATGACTTCCACCCCTACGCCGACGTGCCCGGACGCTCCATGCAGCGGCCCGGCGTCGACGTGGACTTCGAGCCGGCGCTCGAGTTCCTCCACACGGTCCTCCGCGGCGACCGGCCCGGCAGCGGCGTCCGCTGGGAGCTGACGCACGACGGCTGGCACACCAGCCCGACGTGGCCGCCGCCGGCGCGCCACACCGTGCGGCTCTTCCTCGCCGACGGCGCCCACGCCGGCTACGGACCGGAGGGCGGCGCGCTCGCGCATCGTCCCGACAGCGTGCCGATGACCGTGACCTGGACGCACGACCCGGCGGATCCGGTCCCGAGCCTCGAACGCTTCGTCTGGGGGACGCTCGCGCACGACTACCCGGACGAGCGCGACGCCCAGATCCGCGACGACGTGCGGACCTTCTCCGGCCAGCCGGCGATCGAGCCGCTCGACATCGCCGGACCGGTCCGCCTCCTGCTCCATGCGCACGCCTCGGCGCCGGAGGCCCACCTCGCCGTCACCCTGTCCGACGTGCATCCCGACGGCCGGACGCTTCGGATCGTGGAGGGCGGGTGCCTCGTGCGCGACGCCGCGGACTGGCAGGAGGTGGAGATCGACCTGGGGCCGACGGGATTCCGCCTGTTGCCCGACCACCGCTTGCGCCTGTCGATCGCGGGCAGCGCCTTCCCGCGCTATCTGAGTGGGCCGGGCCACGGCCGGGATCCGTGGTCCGACGTGCCCGGCCCGCCGAGCGAGCAGCGGATCGGGCTCCGGGGGTCCTTCCTGGAGCTTTCGGTCCTCGACTGACGCGTGTCAGAATCGGCTCTTGCGCGAGGTTCTCCGAGTCACCCAGGGCCGGGACGCCGAGGCGGCGCTCTGGCTCGAGATCATCGACCGGTTCGACCGGGCGAGCTCGGGTGGCGCGACCGCGCTGGAGCTGGCTCGCGTCGCCGCCGCCACGACGGGCCGGCCAGTCGGGCTGCAGGACGTCTGGAACGGGATCGCGCTGCAGGTCACCGGCACGGAGGTCGAGACCGGCGATCTGATCGGTGCGGCGGTCGCCCGCGCCGCGGTGCCGGCTCGGTTGCGCGGGCGCCATGCGGCTTCGCTGCGACTGGACCGCGGCGTCGCCCTCGCAGCCTCGGTCGAGACCGGCGCGGGCCGGATCGGCGTGGCGTGGCTGATGGGCGACGACGGCGTCGAGTGGCGACCGCTCGACGACCTGGTGGTCGAGCGCCTCGCGGCTGCGCTCGCGACCAACGCGCTCGAGACCCGCGGTCAGTGCGGCGGCCCGAACGGCGCCGACCCTGCGGCGCTCGAGCGCATGCTCGGCGGCGGCCTCGGCGAGTACGAGCTCGCGCAGGCCGCTCGCCAGGCGCAGCTCAGCCCGAGCCGCCGCTACGTCGTCGTCGCCGTCGAGCAGTCGCCGCCGAATGCGGTGAGCCTGGAGACGCTCGGCGCGATCGTCGAGCGCGCGCTCGACGGCGCCGGCGTCGACGCGCGCAGCGCAGTGGTCGGCCGGACCACCGTCGTGGTGGCCGTCGCGAGCGAGGCGGTGGAGCCCGCGCTGGGCGGGCTGTCGGGACTGGAGGAGCGGCTGGGCTTCGCGATCGGCGCCGGTGTCGGCGAGCCGGTCGCGCTGGACGCGCTGTCGTCCGGCGCCGAGCAGGCGCGGGAGGCGCTCGCGCTCCGGCGGATGACCGGCGCCG
>JBPCNM010000397.1:0-2981 GCA_051001255.1 Solirubrobacteraceae bacterium | reverse complement strand
CGCCCCGCCGCCGCCGACCGCGCCCCCGCCCGCGCGGCTCACGACGATCACGTCCCCGATCGGCGTCTACGCCGGCCCGTTCGGACCCGCACAGGCCGAGCGGCTGCTGTGGCGCGCCGGGTGCGGGCCGCGTGCCGGACAGGTCGCCGCGGTCGCCGCCATGGACCTCGAGGCGGCCGTGATGTCGCTTACGCGTCCGAGCGGCGAACCGGTCATGGACGGCCCGGAGCCGACGGTCGACGGCGAGCCGCTGGACCCCTACGGCGAGTGGTTCGGCGACACGCTGTACTGGTTTGACCGGCTGGTCCGCTCGCGCCACCAGCTCGTCGAGCGCCTCGCGCTCGTCTTCCACGACTGGTGGGCGACGTCCAACGACGTCGTCGGGTCCACCGAGTTCATGTTCGAGCAGACCAACCTGTTCCGGACGCACGGCCTGGGCTCCTTCGCCGCGATGGTGCGCGCGGTCACCACCGGCCGGGCGATGCTGCTCTTCCTCGACGCGATCACCAATCGCAAGGGCGCGATCAACGAGAACTACGGGCGCGAGCTGATGGAGCTGTTCACCCTCGGCGCCGACCGCGGCGCCTACACCGAGAGCGACGTGCGCGAGCTCGCCAAGGCGCTGAGCGGATGGCGCGCCGACTGGGTCCCGGGCGCCGGCTGGACCGACTTCCGCTGGGAGCAGGCCGACCGCTGGGACCCGACGGTCAAGACGGTGTTCGGGCAATCGGGGCGGTTCACCTGGGAGGACGCCTGCCGCCTGGTCGTGCAGCACCCCCAGCACGCGTCGTTCTTCGTCGGGAAGCTGTGGAGCTACTTCATCCCCACGCCGCCGTCCGCCGACGTGGCGGCCAGGCTCGAGGCCGCGTACGTCGCCTCCGGCCACCAGATCCGGCCGATCGTCGAGGCGATCCTGTGCTCGCCGGAGTTCTACGAGGGGCCGCGCATGACCAAGCCGCCGGCCGTGATCGCCGCCGGGATGGCGCGCGCGCGCTCGCTGCCCATCGACGGGCAGGGCTGGGTGTGGTTCCCCGGCGCCGCGGGACAGCGGCTCTACTACCCGCCCGACGTATCGGGCTGGGACGACAAGCGCTGGCTCGACACCAACACGGTGCGCGCGCGCTGGGAGCTCATCAACGAGGTGATGCGCGGCCAGAGCATCACGTCGGCGACGTGGGACGGCTATCCGGAGGAGAGCGCCGCGCAGGCGGTCGCCAACGCCCGCGCGTTCTGGCTCGACCCGGCGCTGACCGACGCGACGGTCGCGTCGCTGCACGAGTTCTCGGCCGGCGGAGTCCCCGCCAATCCGAGCCCGCGGTTGCGCGCGCAGCGTCAGAACGCCCTGCGCCAGCTCGTCGCCGCCAGCCCCGACTATCAGACCTGCTGAGGAGCCGCGCGATGGCCGCCTGTCACTGCAAGGACTACTCCCGCGCCGCGCTGCTGCGGCAGGGCATGGCGCAGGCCGGTGCCGGGCTGCGGCCGATCGAGGCCGGCATGCCGGTCCCGGCCGGCACCGGCCTCTCGCGCCGCTCGTTCCTGGCCCGCAGCGGCGGCTTGGCGCTCGCCGTGATCGGCGGCGGCGCGCTCAGCCCGGCGGCGTGGGAGGAGGGCATCGCGTCGGCGTCCGCCGCCGGCCCCGCGCCGGTGCTGATCTCGATCTTCATGCCCGGCGGCGTGGACTCGCTCTCGCTGCTCGCGCCGCTGGGCGACCCGAGCTACGCCGGGCTGCGCCCGACCATCGGACTGGGCGAAAGCGGGGACCCGAACGACGTCTTCACCGAGGACACGCGGCTGCACTGGCATCCGGACCTCGCGCCGATCCGCGACCTCCACCGCTCAGGGATGGTGTCGGTGATCCCGGCGATCGGCTACGCCGATCCGAACCAGTCGCACTTCACGTCGCGCCACTTCTGGGAGGTCGGGGAGCTCGACCCGCACGGCCGCGTCGGCTGGCTGGGCCGCTACCTCGATCGCCACGGAACGGCGGACAATCCGTTGCAGGGGCTCTCGCTGGACCACGACCTCGCCCCCGGCCTGGCCGCGGCGTCCGTGCCCGTCGCGGCCGTCGCGTCGCCCGAGAGCTTCCGGCTGTGGACGCGCGACGTCTGGGACCCGACCCTCGACACAATGCTCAACCAGCGCTTCGGCGCGCTCGGCGCGATCCCCACGGCCGACGGCGAGCTCGCGGCGGCCCGCAACGCCGCCCGCCAGACGATCGCCCTGCAGGACCAGCTCGCCCCGCTCTCGAGTCGCAGCCCGGCCTGGGCGCCGCCGGGAAGCTACCCGGCGGGCTCGTTCCCGCGGCGCCTGGCCGTGCTCGCCGAGATGCTGGGGACGGGCCTGCCGCTGCGCTGCGTCGCGCTGGACGCCAACGGCGGCTACGACACGCACGCCGACCAGAACGGCACGCTGCCAGGCGATCTCAGCCTGTTCGCGCGGGCGATCGCCGCGTTCCAGGCCGACCTGACCGCGCGTGGGCTCGCCGACCGGGTGCTGATCCAGGTGTGGAGCGAGTTCGGCCGCCGGCCGCAGGAGAACGGCGGCGGCAGCGATCACGGCGCGGGCGGGATGTCGCTGCTCATCGGCACGCGGGCGAAGGGCACGATGGTCGGCGAGTTCCCGGGGCTCGGGACGCTCGACGCAGGCGGGAACCTGCGCCACACCGTCGATTTCCGCCACGTCTACAAGCACGTCGTGCAGGACTGGCGGTGCGTCGACGCGACCGGCATCGTGCCCGACGCCGCGACGTTCTCGGCGCCGCTGACCCTCGTGAGGAGCTAGTGGCCGAGCGAGCACGAACCTGCCGGAGGAAGCACTCGTTGCGACGGCTCGCCCCGCTGCTCGCGTCCGTGGTCGCGCTCGCCGTGGTGGTGGGCGCCGCGGACGCGCGCCCGCGCAAGCAGCAGCAGCGCGAGTCGCTGCGCGGCCACGTGAGCGCCCAGCGCGCCGGGTTGCCGGCATCGGCACGGGCGCGCCCGCTG
>JBPCNM010000396.1:0-3717 GCA_051001255.1 Solirubrobacteraceae bacterium | reverse complement strand
AGCAGCATCGCGGCGCCGAGGTAGCCGACCTCGGCGCGCAGCAGCTCGTCGTCGATCGCGGGCGCGACGAGCCAGCCCACCAACGCGAGGGCGGCGAGCAGCCACGCGGCCGCGGCGCGGCCCGCGTCGTCGCGCGCCAGCGCGGCCTGGTTGAGGGTACCGGCGACCAGGTGGAAGCCCATCCCAAGCGCGACGAGCGCGAGGCCCCAGCGCCCGTAGGTGGCCGCGTCGTCGAACAGCAGCGCCATCGCCCACGGGCCGAGCGCGACGAGGCCCGCCGCCACCGTGAGCGCGAAGCCGGCGATCGCCACCACGGTGATACGGACCGCGCGATCGGCCTCCTCGCGCCCGGCGCGCGCCTCCAGGCCCGCGAGGTGCGGGAGCAGCGAGCCCTGGATCGCCTGGAAGAGCTGCAGCGGCGCGCGCGCGATCAGCAGCACGTTGAACACGAAGCCGGCCACCGCCGCGTCGTCCGCGGTCAGCTCGGTCGTGAGGACGGCCGCGTTGAGCAGCGTCTGCTCGGCCAGCATGATCGCCAGGACGGCGACCGCGAAGCGCCCGCCGCGCGCGACGCCGAGCTCGTCTGCGCCGGGGCCGCGCACTCGTCGCGGCTCCGCGGCCGGACGGCGCGAGAACGCGAGCGGCACCACCACGAGCGACACGAACGGCGCCGCCGCCATGCCCAACGCCACCGCGGCCTGCCCCTCGGCGATGCCGACCGCGACCGCGAGCGCGAACAGCAGCCGCGACGTCGCCTCGCAGAACACGAGCCCGCCGGAGAGCCCGAACCGCTGGTGCCCCGCCAGCCATCCGCGGGCGAAGTAGCTCGCGGCGTACGCGAGCACCGCGACGACCAGGATCCAGTACAGCGCCGCCGAGCCGTCGAACAGGTCGTCCTGGATCGGGCCGCGCAGCGCGAGCGCCAGCGTGGCGAACGCGAGCGCGAACCCACCCTGGATCAGCAGCGGCGCGCGCAGCGGGTGGTCGTGCTCCAGGCCGCGCGCGCGGCGGTCGGCGATCGTGCGCGAGAGCAGCTGCTCGATCGGACGGTAGATCACCGAGACGGTCGTGAACAGCACGGTCCAAAGCACCGCGACCGCCTTGTAGTCCTCCTCGCCGAGGACGTGGGAGGCGACCGAGAAGTACGCGAACGTGACGAGGCCGGTGGTCGCGATCCCCAGCGAGAGGATCCGCGCGCCGCGCCCGTATCCGGACGGGTTGCGCTGTGCTTCTGCGTCTACGGTTTCGCCTGCCGGGCGAGGGGCTGGTTCCTCGCGCTGCACCTCCGGATCTATGGTTTCGCCTGCCAGGCGAGGGGCTCGTTCCTCGCCCTCGCCTTCGGCGACGTTACACAGAGCAGCATCGTCCACGGAAACGGCGAGCGCGCCTCGACGACCTCGCCGTGGCGCGAGAGCAGCGCGACGAAGCCGCGCTTGGACCAGTGGTTCACGTGGCCGGGCGTGTTGCCGAGCTGCGGCAGGTAGGCGCCGCGCGCCATGTTCAGCCCGCGCCACAGCGGCTCGCGCGGGACGGAGACGAGCAGGTGGCCGCCGCGCGCGCAGCGCGCCATCTCGGCCACGGTCTGCTCCGGGTCGGGCACGTGCTCGAGCACCTCGATAGCGGTCGCGAGCGCGAACTCGCCGTCGCTGAACGGGAACGGCTCCTGGGCGCGCAGGATGCGGTACTCCAGGTTCGGCGCGCTGCGGTGCTCCCACTCGGCCTGGATCGGCGGGTCCTCCAGGTCGAAGCCGACGACGCGAGTGGCCGGCCGCGCCGTCGCCCACTGGTGGGTGAGGATCGCCTCGCCGCAGCCGACGTCGAGCACCGAGGCGGGGTCGACGCGCTCGAACAGCTCCCCGAGCGTGCGCTGGAACGTCCCCATCAGGCGGCGGACGACCGGGTTGCCCGAGCCGTACTTGTCGTAGGTGTTGCCGGTGACCGTGCCCTCGGCGTCGCGCGTGACCGTCGCGCTCACAGCTTCACGGCCTCGCGCTCCTCGGTCTTGCCCTTGCCGCCGGCGTGCGCGCCGGTGGTCGGCTCGTGGCCGGACTCGGCCGCCCCGGGCTCGTAGTGCGACGGCGGCACCTCGAGCTCGAGCTCGATGCGGCGCACGCGCTCGAAGATCCGCTGGAGCGTGATCCGCTGGCCGCTGATCAGGTCACCGAGCACGCCGAGCGCGGCGAGCACCATGGCGGCGTTGAACAGGACGGCGCCGAGGATCAGCGACTGGACGTGGCCCGCGCCGTCGCCGCCGATCCAGAAGATCAGGAAGCGCGTCCACACCGCCAGCGACATCAGCCCGACGATGATCGCCGCGGTCATGAACACGCGCAGCGGCTCGTACAGCGCATAGATGCGGAAGATCGAGACCCCGTTGCGGCGGATGTAGGTCCACATCGACGGGAACAGCCGCGACTCGCGGAGCTGCGGGTTCGTGCGCACCGGCACGTGGTCGATCGCGACCGTCATCTTCCCGGCCTGGATGATCGTCTCGAGCGTGTAGGTGAACTTGGAGACCACCTGCAGGCCGAGCGCCGCCTCGCGGTTGTAGGCGCGGAAGCCCGACGTGGTGTCGGGCACCGAGGTCTGCGACGCCTGGCGCACGACCCACGAGCCGAGGCGCTGGAGCGCCTTCTTGGCCGGGGAGAAGTGGTCGATCGTCATCACCTGGCGGTCGCCGACCACCATGTCGGCGTCGCCGGCCACGATCGGCGCGACCAGGGTGGCCACGTCGCGCCCGTCGTACTGGTTGTCGGCGTCGGTGTTGACGATCACGTCGGCGCCGAGCTTCAGGGCGGCGTCGAGCCCGGCCTGGAAGCCGTTGGCGAGGCCCTTGTTGTTGGTCAGGCGGACGATGTGGTCGACCCCGTGCGCGCGGGCCACCGCGATCGTGCGGTCGGTGGAGCCGTCGTCGATCACGAGCCACTCGACCGCGTCGAAGCCGGGGACCTGCCGGGGCAGGTCGCGCAGCGTGATCGGGAGCGATTCCTCCTCGTTCAAGCAGGGGATCTGGATGATGAGCTTCATCGGACGATCTGGGGTCAAAGCTACCATCGGCGCCGTGATGAGCCGCCTGCGCGCCGAGGGCCCGGCACTCGCCGTGCTCGGCCTGATCATGGTCGCCGGCCTCGTCCTGCGCGTCCTGCACAACGATCACGGGCTGCCCTACGTCTACTACGTCGACGAGGGCTCGCACTTCACCAAGCGCGCCGTCGAGGTGTTCCGCGACGCCAACCCGGGCTACTTCCAGAACCCCTCCGCCTACACCTACCTGCTGCACCTGGTCTACCGGGTCGTGTCGCTGCCGATCGGCGGCGGCGAGGAGGTGATCAACGGGTATCGCTCGAACGCCACGTGGATCTTCGAGGTCTCGCGCGGGCTCGCGGCGCTGCTGTGCCTCGCCGGCGTCGGCGCCGTCTACTTCGTCGGGCGCCGGCTGTGGGACCGGCGCACCGGGCTCGTCGCCGCCGCCGTCCTGTGCTTCGCGTTCCTGCCGGTGGCGTTCTCGCGGATCGCGGTGACCGACGTCGGGACGCTCGCGCCGGTCGCGCTCGTGATGCTGTTCACGATCCGGATCTACGAGTCGGGGCGGCTCGCCCACTGCGCCGCCGCCGGCGCGTTCGTGGGCCTGGCGATCGGCTTCAAGTACACCGCCGGCCTGGTCGTGCTCGCGCCGCTGCTGGCGCTCGCGCTCCCGCTTCGCGCGCGCGACCGGGG
>JBPCNM010000395.1:0-4370 GCA_051001255.1 Solirubrobacteraceae bacterium | reverse complement strand
AGATCCGGGCGCGCGACAACGTCCCGCTGCTCTCGTGGCTGGCGCTGCGCGGCCGCTGCCGCGACTGCGGCGAGCCGATCTCCCCGCGCTACCCGCTCGTGGAGGCGCTCACCGCGGCGCTGTGCGTCGCCGTCGTGCTGGCCCAAGGGGCGGACCGCGACGCGTGGCTCGGGCTCGCGTTCGTGCTGCTGCTGGTGCCGATCGCGTTCATCGACCTCGACCACCGCATCATCCCGAACACGCTGACGGCGCTCGGCGCCGTGGTCGCGGTTGTCCTGGTCGCCACCCTGCAGACCCACGACCTGGTCGAGCACCTGATCGCCGGCGTCGCCGCCGGCGGCTTCCTGCTCGTGGCCGCGATCGCCTATCCGGCGGGCATGGGGACGGGCGACGTCAAGCCCGAGGGGGTGATGGGCTTCTTCCTGGGCCGCGCCGTCGGGCCGGCGATGCTCATCGCGCTCGTCGCCGGCGCGCTCGTCGGCATCGTCGTGATCCGCCGCCACGGACGCAAGGCGGGCGTGCCGTTCGGCCCGTTCCTCGCGTTCGGCGGCGTCGCCGGCCTGTTCGCCGGGGACGCGATCGCCGACTGGTACCTCGACACCTTCGCCTGAGCCGGTCCGTAGGCGTGTGGGGTCTTCGCCCCACCTCAAGTACGTCTCGGCCGATGCCGATAAGCGAAGCGTAAGGCGCGCACCGTTCACACCGCGCGCCAGCCCGCTCCCGACCCACCACCTCCTCGCGTATGAGAGCCGTCAACCTGCTTCCTGCTGACCTGCGCGGCGCCGTCAAGGCGCCCGTCCCGGTCACCCCCGCCGTGGAGGACAGCGGCGGCTCGGGCGCGTACTTCGCGCTCGGCGCGCTGGCCCTATGCGTCCTCGCGCTCGCGGGCTACGTCCTCACCACCAACACGATCAAGCAGCGCGAGTCCGACCTCGCGGCGCTCGAGGCGCGCAGCCTGGTCGTGATGGCGGAGACCGCGCGGCTGAAGCCGTACGCGGACTTCGCCAGCATGGCGCAGGCGCGCGTCGCCACGGTGAATGATCTGGCCTCGCAGCGCTTCGACTGGGAGGGCTCGTTCCGCGACCTCGCGCGCGCCCTGCCCGAGGACGTGAGCGTGAAGTCGCTCACCGGCTCGATCTCGACCGAGTCCGGCGGGGGCAACGCGCTGCGCAGCGCTATCAACGTGCCGGCGATCGAGCTGGAGGGCTGCACCTCCGACCAGCCCTCGGTGGCGCGCATGATGGCGCGGCTTCGGGCGGTCGACGGGGTCACCCGCGTGAGCCTCGCGAACGCCGTCAAGACCGGCAGCGGCGACAGTGGCGGTGCCCCCGCCGCCGACTTCGCCGCCGCTTCCGGCGCGCCGCTCACCGGCTGCGCGGGCAAGGGCAAGTCCGATCCGTCCGACTTCCAGGTCGTCGTCTTCTTCGAGAACGCCGCCGCCGCGTCGGCCGCCCCGAGCACGCCGGCCCCGCCGCCGGCGGCGCCCGCCGGCGCTCCTGCGCCCGCGGACGGAAGCGCTCCCGCGCCTGCGGACGGAAGCGCTCCCGCCCCCGCGGACGGAAGCGCTCCCGCGCCCCCCGCCACCCCAGGCGCCGAGCAGCCGCCCGCGAGCACCGACGCGGCCTCCGGCACCGCCGTCCCGACGTCCACGGAGAACGAATGATGCGTTCCAACAAGCTCCTCCTGGGCGTCGTCGCCGCTGTCGCGGCGATCGGGGTCTACTGGTTCCTGCTGCTCGCGCCCAAGCGCGAGGAGGCCGCCGGGCTCGCCGCGCAGGTGACGCAGAAGCAGGGCGAGATCGTGCAGGCCGAGGCTGCGCTGGTCGGCTATCGCGCCGCCGAGCAGTCCTACAAGGTCAACTACGCCAGCGTCGCGCGCCTCGGCAAGGCGGTGCCCGCCGACGACGACGTGCGTTCGCTCGTGGTGCAACTCGAGGACGCCGCGTCGTCGAGCAAGGTCGACTTCCGCTCGATCACGGTGAGCGGCGGCGGCGCCCCTGAACCCGGCACCGCCGCGACCGGCAAGGCGCCGCCCCCCGGCTCCAAGACCGTGGGCGCGGCCGGCTTCTCGGGCATGCCGTTCACGCTCGAGTTCACCGGGAGCTACCTGCAGCTCTCGAAGTTCTTCAGCCGCCTGGAGCGCTTCGTGGAGGTGGACGACAGGGGCAAGCTCGACGTGACCGGCCGGCTGCTGCGGATCGAAGGCGTCCAGCTGTCGCCCTCCGGCGGGGGCCACAAGAACCTCACGGCTGAGGTGAGCGCCACCACGTACCTGACGCCGCCGGCCGAAGGCCTGACCGGCGGCGCCACCGCCGCCGCACCGGCGACGTCGACCACGGTCACCGGTGGCGCGACGACTCCCCCCGTGACCCCCGCGACCTCCACTGGAGCCCTTCGATGAGCGCCATCACCGATATCTGGCGCCAGCTGGTGCGACGCCGCCTGTGGCCGGTCGCGCTGCTGCTGGTCGCCGCGCTGGCGGCCGTCCCGGTCGTCCTCGCCAAGGACCCGGCGCCGGCGCCGCCCGCGCCCGCGCCGGCGGCGAACGCCACGAGCGCCAAGGCGGCGCTGACGACCGAGCCGATCGTCTCGCTCGCCGGCCCGGAGACTCCGGCCGACGACCGCGTGCCGCTCGGCAAGCGCCACGACATCTTCAAGCCGACGAAGCAGGCGCCGAAGGTCAAGAAGCCTGAGGCGAGCACAGCCGACACGAGCGCAGGCACCCCGCCGGCCGGTGGCGACCCCGTCTCCTCCGGCGGCGGCATCACCGTGCCGGTCCCGCCGGTCCCGCCGGTCCCGCCGGCCCCGCCGGCCGGCGACTCCGAACCGCCGAAGACGTATCCGCTGTACTCGCTCCTCGTGCGCTTCAGCGGCGGGGAGGACAGCGGCAAGGGTTACCTGCCGCGCATGACCGCGCTGCCCTCGCAGGACCAGCCGCTGATCATCTACCTCGGCCTGCTCGACGATCGCAAGACCGCCGTGTTCCTGCTCGACTCGACCGTTCAGGCGATCGGGGACGGCGAGTGCCATCCGACGCCCGAGAACTGCGAGACCGTGCGGATGCAGGAGGGCGACACCATGTTCTTCGACGTCGTCGACGAGAACGGCGAGCCGAGCGGCGACCAGTTCCAGCTCGACCTGCTCAAGATCAACAAGACGCAGACCGCCGACGCCGCCAAGGCCGCGAAGTCGGCACGGCTCGCGAAGGTCTCGAAGGCGGCGACGCTGAAGGGCGCCGCGGGCGCCGGCATCGGCGGCGTCGAGGAGTTCCGCTCCTTCGGCGTCGTCGGCCGCACCGGCTGACCATCCCGCGCAGAGCACGCGCCCGAAGGTCTCTCGTAGGCTTGCGGGCGTGTCGCTGCGCGTCATCACCGCGGGAGAGAGCCACGGTCCCGGGCTGACCGCGATCGTCGAGGGGCTCCCCGCGGGGCTGGCGCTCGACCGCGAGGCGGTCAACCACGACATGGCGCGCCGCCAGCTCGGCCACGGCCGCGGCGGGCGCATGAAGATCGAGCGCGACAGCGCCGAGGTCACCGCCGGGGTCCGCCACGGCCGCACGCTCGGCGGCCCCGTGGCCCTCCAGGTCGCCAATCGCGACTACGCCAACTGGGAGGAGCGGATGAACCCGTGGCCGGTGGAGGCCGACGTGCCCGAGGTGCATCTCCCGCGCCCGGGCCACGCGGACCTCGCCGGCGTCTGGAAGTACGGCTTCACCGACGTCCGCGACGTGCTCGAGCGTGCCAGCGCCCGGGAGACCGCCGCGCGCGTGGCCGGCGGCGCGCTGGCCAAGGCGTTCCTGCGGGCCGTCGGCGTCGAGGTGGTCTCCCACGTCACGCAGATCGCCTCGGTGCGGGCGCCCGAGCGCGGCGAGTTGGCCTTCGAGGACTTCGCCGCGGTCGACGAGTCGCCCGTGCGCTGCCTGGACGCCGCGGCAAGCGCCGCGATGGTCGGCGAGATCAACGTGCTGCGCAAGCGCAACGAGTCGCTCGGCGGCGTCTTCGAGCTGCGGGCGTTCGGGCTCGCGCCCGGCCTGGGCTCGCACGTGTCGTGGGAGGAGCGGCTCGACGGCCGCATCGGCATGGCGCTGCTCTCGATCCAGGCGCTCAAGGGCGTCGGCCTCGGCGACGGCTTCGACCTCGCCGGGCGCCCCGGCTCGGAAGCCCACGACGAGATCTTCTTCGACGCCGAGCGCGGTTATCACCGCGAGACGAACCGCTCCGGCGGCGTCGAGGGCGGGATGACCACCGGCGAGCCGCTGATCGTGCGCTGCGCGATGAAGCCGCTGCCGACGCTGACCAAGCCGCTGCGCTCGGTCGACATCGCGACGCGCGAGCCCGCCCAGGCGCTGCGCGAGCGCACCGACTCCTGCGT
>JBPCNM010000394.1:0-2927 GCA_051001255.1 Solirubrobacteraceae bacterium | reverse complement strand
GGGTCGCCGAGCGCGCCGGCGCGGTGACGCTCGCGCCCGGCGTCCACGGCGGCATGCGGATCGAGCTGTCGGCGCGCGGGCTCGACGCCGGCGCCGCCGCGCGGCTGTGCCGCGAGGCCGCGAATCGGCGCTGGGAGTCCTACCGCAGCATCGAACGCTACGCCGGGACCGCCGACGTCTGCCGCCGGAGGCAGATCCTCGACCACTTCGGCGACCCGTCGCCGACCCGGCCAACCGGCCGCTGCTGCGACGTGTGCGACCCGCCGGACTGGCTTCCCGCGGTCACGGCCGCACCGAAGCGCAGGGCGGCGGCGCCGGCGGAGGAGGAGGGCCGCCCGGTCAGCGACGCCGAGCTCGAGCCGCTGCGCGCGTGGCGCCGGGAACGGGCGGACGGCAAGCCCGCCTACACGGTGGCGACCGACGCCACGCTGCGCGAGATCGTGCGGAGCGCGCCCTCGACGCCGGACGACCTGCTCGCGATCAAGGGCGTCGGCCCGTCGTTCGTAGAGCGCCACAGCGGCTCGCTGTTCGATCTGCTCGCGGCGACCCGCGGCTAGCCGAGCCCGAGGAACCGCGCGGCCTCGTGCACGTCCTCGTCGTCCGGCGCGAGCGGCCGAACTCCGCGCACGGTCAGCGCCGGCACGGCCCGGTCGAACAGCGTGACGTTGATCCAGCCCGCCTCGAGCGTCGACCACCAGCGGAGCCCGGCGGCGTCCGGATGCGCGTCGAACAGCCGCGCCGCGTAGGCCTGCGTCGGCGCGCGCCGCGTCGTGGCGACCCCCGACGGGCGCAGCGCCTCCGCGGTCAGCATGGCGGGATCGTCGAGGTCGATCAGCGCGCCGGCACCGGTCAGCTCGAGCTCGGCGAGCGCGAGCGGCCGTCCCATGCGCGCGAGCAGCTCGGGCCGCAGGTCGCCGGTCCCGCGGAACGGCGCGAGCGCCTCCGCGATCGCCGAGGCCGGGCCCTCGGTGACGTACAGGCAGCCGTAGCGCGCGGGGCTGTCGTGGCGGCCGGTGCCCTGGAACGGGCGCGGGAACCACAGTGCCCCTCCCGGAGTCGCGGGCCGGGCCGACGGGTCCCAGGGCAGGACCCGCCAGAGGATCACGCGAAGGAGCCGGCCCGCTCGGTCGCGATCGCGTCGAGCAGCTCGCGCGCCTGCCCGCGCCGGATCAGGTCGAGCGGGCGGCGGTCGCCCAGGCTCGGGTTCAAGCCCACGAGCCAGCGCTCGGCGACGGTCGTCGGATACAGCCGCAGGAGGTTCGACATGACCAGCTCGAGCAGGTCGACGCGCTCGGCGTTGAGCTCGTCGATGCCCTGCCCGCGCCGCCACCGCGTCACCTGCGCC
This sequence comes from Solirubrobacteraceae bacterium, assembly GCA_051001255.1. Lineage (GTDB taxonomy): Bacteria > Actinomycetota > Thermoleophilia > Solirubrobacterales > Solirubrobacteraceae > DASQMT01. Next base: position 1,582 of record JBPCNM010000394.1, on the reverse strand, counting down.
GGGCTCACCTCGAGCAGCTCGGCGAGCCGTCGCTGCGAGCCGAAGTCGCGGCTGAGGGCCTGCACCTTCTCGGAGGTCGTCACGGGCATGCCGTGAGTCTAGCGCAACGAAAAATGTTGCGCAGGGCGACCGCGTATCGTCGCGCCGCATGACGGACGACTACACCATGCCGAAACGCCACCTCGGCTCCAGCGGCCTTCAAAGCGGGGCCGTCGGTCTCGGATGCATGGGCATGACGTGGGCCTACACCACAGGCGAGCGCGACGACGCGCGCTCCACCGCGGTCATCCATCGCGCGATCGAGCTCGGCGTGACGCTGATCGACACGGCCGACATGTACGGCCCGTTCACGAACGAGGAGCTCGTCGGCCGCGCGCTGGAGGGGCGCCGCGACGCGGTCGTGCTCGCCACCAAGGTCGGCTTGGTGGTCGACGACGCCGAGACGTACGCGATGCACCGCGACGGGCGGCCCGAGCACGTGCGCGACGCGATCGACGCCTCGCTGGCACGCCTGCGGACCGACCACGTCGACCTCTACCAGCTGCACCGCGTCGACGAGGACGTGGCGATCGAGGAGACCTGGGGCGCCCTGGCCGAGGTCGTCGCCGCGGGCAAGGCGCGCGCGATCGGGCTCTCGGAGGTCGGCGTCGACGAGCTCGAGCGCGCGCACGCGATCCACCCCGTCGCCTCGGTGCAATCCGAGCTGTCGCTGTGGACTCGCGACCGGCTCGAGGACGTGCTGCCGTGGTGCCGCGAGCACGAGGTGGCGTTCATCCCGTTCGCCCCGCTCGGCCGCGGCTACCTCACCGGCACGATCACCGCGGCGGCGTTCGACGACCGCGACTTCCGCGCCCGCAACCCGCGCTTCACGCGTGAAGCGCTGGCGGCGAACCTGGCGATCGTCGAGCGCGTCCGCGCCGTGGCCGAGCGGCACGAGGCGACGCCCGCCCAGGTCGCGCTGGCGTGGGCGCTCGCCCAGTACGACCGCATGATCCCGATCCCCGGCACGACGAAGGTCGAGCGCGTGCAGGAGAACGCGGGCGCGGCCGCGCTCTCCCTCGGCGCCGGCGACCTCGCCGAGCTGGATGGCGCCCCGTCCGCGGTCGGGGAGCGGTACTGAGTGCGCGTCGGGATCCAGCTGCCCGAGGTCGAGCGCGAGGTCCGCTGGCCGGAGTACCTCGCGCTGGCACGCGCCGCCGAGGCGGCGGGCTTCGACGCGATCTGGCTCGGCGACCACCTGCTCTACCGCGGCGGCCGCCCCGAGACCGGTCCATGGGAGGCGTGGACGCTGCTGGCCGCGCTCGCCGCCGCGACCGATCGCGTGACGCTCGGGCCGCTCGTCGCGTGCGCCGGCTTCCACCCGCCCGGTCTGCTGGCCAAGATGGCCGCGACAATCGACGAGGTCAGCGGCGGCCGCTTCGTCCTCGGGCTCGGCGCGGGCTGGAACCGCGACGAGTTCGCCGCCTTCGGCATCCCCTACGACCATCGCGTCTCGCGCTTCGAGGAGGGCTTCGCGATCGTGCGCGGGATGCTCGCCGGGGAGCGGGTCACGCTCGACGGGCGCTTCCACGCGGCGCAGGAC
>JBPCNM010000393.1:0-3085 GCA_051001255.1 Solirubrobacteraceae bacterium | reverse complement strand
AGCCGACCGGCCGGTAGCCGAGCTCCGGGTTGCGCAGGATCTCGCGCAGCAGCAGCCGGCCGCCGTCGCCGGCGCCGACGATGATCACCGAGCGCGCCCCGCGCCGGGCGCGGAAGCCGCGCGGCGGACGCTCGTAGAGCATGTGCACGACGAAGCGCGAGCCGCCGACGAACACGAGCATCAACAGCCCGTAGAGGACGAGCACGCCCACCGGGACGTTCACCGACGTGAAGCGGGCGCCGTTGTACTCGAGCAGCGGCTGCACGACCGCGACGTACGCGAGCAGCGCCAGCGTCGCCACGACGCAGGCCTGCGCGATCTGCAGGTAGTCGCGCTGGGTCGCGTAGCGCATCCAGTGCCGGTACAGGCCGAACAGCGCGAAGACGAAGACGCTGCCCACGATCACGACGAACGCGATCGTGCGGTTGAACAGATCGGAGTACAGCGCGGGGACGTCGCCGTCGAAGCGCAGCAGGTACGCGAGGTGGTAGGCGAGCGCGACCAGTCCGGCGTCGACCGCCGCCTGCGGCAGGCTGTGGCGGTGGAACGGGAGGGCGGCCGCCGAGCGGATCCGCCGGCGCATCCCGGGGATACTATCTGTGAACGCCGCGCGCAAGGCCGTCCACCAGCAGGTCGGTGAACATCCCGGGGTCGCGCCGCACCCGCTCCTCGCCGGCGGGCCGGGCCGCCCGCTTGACCACCTCGACGTCCTCGGCGCGCTCCAGGCGGCGCAGCCGCCGCTCGGCGATCAGCCGCTCGTCGACGGCGCCGAGCCGCCCGGCGAACGTCGTCCACACCGGCGTCCCCAGCGCGACCGCCTCGCGGTTCATCGTGCCGCCGGCGGACACGACCAGGTCGGCGAACGCGACCAGCGACTGGGCGTCGACCGCCCGCTCGGGGACCACATAGCCGCCTGCGGAGGCCAGCTCCGCGCGCTGCTCGGCCGTGCGCGGGAGCACGACGACCTGCGCCTGCTCGCGCAGCCGCTCGAGCAGCCGGGCGAACAGCGGGTGCTCGAAGCGGTGATACAGCGAGACGGCGGGCGGCGTGCGCACGACCGCGAGCGGCGCGGCGGCGTCGAGGTCCAGCTCGTCGAGCACGGCGGCGTCGGGCGCGAAGTCGGCCAGGTAGTACTCCTCCTTCAGGCCCGGGTACCGGCGCAGAGTGCGCGGGCGTGCGCCATAGCGCGCGAGCCGCTCGGGCGGGATCGCGTCCGGGACCACGACCCGCCGCGCGAGGCGGCAGTTGACCGTGTGCTGCACCGTCGCCCACTCGTAGTCGAACGTGGTCGCGCTCGGGATGCCGAGCAGCTTCGCGGCGACCGTGACGTCGTTGGAGCCGTGGCCGAGCGCGGCGTCGAAGCGACGCCCCTTCGCCCAGCCGGCGAGCGCCAGCGAGCGTGAGGCCAGCCCGACCCCCTTGGCCGCCAGGCGCCCGCCGCGATGGTGCCCGATCGCCTCGTGCGCGATCCCGAAGCGGTGGAGCAGCTCGAGCGTCTGCGCGAAGTCGCGCGCGGTGACGTGGACCTGCGCGCCGCGGGCCTCCAGCGCCCGGATGACGGGGCGCATGACGAGCACGTGCGGCGAGTTCGTGAGATCGACCCAGATCCTCATTCGCGCGCTGACCCTAGACCAGCCATACTTCGACGCTTCGGTGTTCACCTCCCAGTCCCTGCGCGCCGTGATCGAGCCGGGAGCGCTCGCGGTGCGCGAGCAGCGGCTCGACGATGTCGTGCACCAGCTCGACGTGCGCGGGACGCTCGACGCTGCGACGGTGGGCGAGCTGGCCCGGCGGATCGACGCCGCGCTGGCCGGCGGGGTGCGCTGGCTGATCGTCGACATCGCCGGCACCGTCGCGGTCGCCGACCAGGCGCTCGAAGCGCTCGTGACGGCGGCGCGCGAGCTGCGCTCGCGCAAGGGGGAGCTGATCGTGGCCGGCGCTCCGGGGGACGTCGGGCAGCGGCTCGCCGCTTACGAGGTCGCACACCGGCCCGCCCAGGCGGCGACCGTCGACCAGGCGATCATGATTCTCAAGATGCTGCGGCCCAAGACCGACATCCGGCGGGCGCAGCCGCGCGCCAAGCAGCGCATCACCTCGATGACGCTGCCGCGCATCGAGCCGACCTAGTCTTCTACCCTGGGCGCTCGCCGTGCTGGTGCTCGCCTCCCTCACCGACCCGCTCGTCGAGCTCGCGGTCGATGTCATCGACGCCATGGGCCTCCCCGGGATCTTCCTCCTGATGGTGGCCGAGAGCGCCTGCATCCCGATCCCGTCGGAGGCGACGTTCCTGTTCGCCGGCTTCAACGTCGCGCGCGGGGAGTACTCGCTGGTCGCGGTCGTCGCGGTCGGTACGTTCGCGAACGTCGTCGGCTCCTGGATCGCCTACGCGGTCGGCTACTACGGGCGGGTGGACATCCTCGAGAAGCACGGGCGCAAGCTCCACGTCAAGCCGGCGCACCTCCACAAGGCCGACGACTGGTTCGAGCGCTACGGCTCGGCGACGGTGTTCTTCACGCGCATGCTGCCGATCGTGCGGACGTTCATCTCGCTGCCGGCGGGCGTCGCGCGGATGCCGTTCTGGCGCTTCACCGTGCTCACGACGCTCGGCTGCATCCCGTGGATCCTCATGCTAACGCTGATCGGCCGCGCGGTGGGCGACAACTGGGAGCAGTGGAAGGACAGCCTGCACTACGTCGACTACGCCGTGGCGGCGGCGATCGTGCTCGGCGCGCTGTGGCTCTACGTCCGCTGGCGCCGCGGGCGCGGCGGCGGCCAGGAGGCGACCGGCGAGCCGGCCGCCGATGCGTCGAGCTGAGCGACCCTCCCGGATCGCGCTCGAGGCGCTCGCCCTCGGGCTGCTGCACGGCCCGGCCGAGCTCGTGCCCGTCTCCTCGTCGGGCCACGTCGCCGCGCTGCCGTGGCTGCTGACCTGGGAGGTCGCCGGCTGGGATGCCGCACGGCGCAAGGAGCTCGAGGTCGCGCTGCACGCGGGGACGGCGGCGGCGCTGCTGGCCGTGCTGCGGCGCGAGCGGATGCGGCCCGCGCTGCGGGCGGCCGCGGTGGCGCCGCCGGCGCTGGCCGGGCT
>JBPCNM010000392.1:0-3697 GCA_051001255.1 Solirubrobacteraceae bacterium | reverse complement strand
CAAGGGCCGCTTGCTGTCCTTGTTCTTGTGGGAGTGGCTCACTTTTTTGTCCGTCGGCCCATCCCCCCCCTCTTCCTCTCCGTCGCGACCGGCTGGACGGGGCGTGCGCTCGTCGCGGGCGTGCTCGCGGCCGACGACCTGGAGCTGCGCAGCGCGGTCGCCCGCACCACGGCCGGGCAGGACCTCGGCGCCGCGCTCGGCGGCGAGCCGCTCGGCGTGCCGGTGAATGCCGCCGTCGGGGACGCGCTCGACCGCGTCGACGTGCTGATCGACTTCACCGCGCACGACGCCGTCAAGGCCAACGCGCTGACGGCGATCGAGCGCGGCGTCGCCGTCGTGATCGGCACCTCGGGCCTCACCGCCGCCGACTTCGACGAGATCGACGCCGCCGCGCGGGCGGGCGGGGTCGGCGCGATCGCGTCGGGCAACTTCTCCCTCACGGCCGCGATGGCCCAGGCCGGGGCGCTGCTCGCCGCGCGTCACCTGCCGCACTGGGAGGTGATCGACTACGCGAGCGCCGGCAAGGCCGACGTCCCGAGCGGCACCGCGCGCGAGCTGGCCGAGCGCCTCGGCGCCGTCCGAGCCTCCGCGCTCGGCCACCCGCTCGACGAGATCACCGGGCCGCGCGAGGCTCGCGGCGCGAGTGTCGGCGGCGCCCAGGTCCACTCGGTGCGGCTGCCGAGCTTCGTCGTCTCGACCGAGGTGGTGTTCGGCCTGCCCGACGAGCGGCTCTCGATCCGCCACGACGCCGGGAGCTCACCGGTGCCCTACGTCGCGGGAACGCTCCTGGCCGCCCGCGCGGCGCCCGGACGGACCGGGCTGACGCGCGGCCTCGACTCGCTGCTGGTCGAGGGCTGACGGCTCAGCCGGCGGGCGCGGGCGAGCTGCCCGTGGCAAACGGATAGCGGGAACCACTGTTGTACAGGTTTAGGATGAGGAGTTGTACACTGGGTTTGATGGACGTCGCGATCAGCAGGTTGCGCGCAGAGCTGTCAAGTTGGATCGAGCGGGCTCAGGCCGGCGAGGAAGTCATCGTGACCGACCGGGGTACCCCGGTGGCGAGGCTGCTGGCTGTCGACACGGCACCGTTGCTCGATCAACTCATCCAGCGTGGTGTGCTGAGCAGACCGCGGCGCGCTGAGCGCCCCGTCGCGCGCGGCGCCAGCCGGGTGCACGCGAGCGGTCCGGTGGCAGACCTCGTGAGCGAGCAGCGTCGCTGACGGCGATGGCCATCGTCTACTTCGACAGCAGCGCCTTCGTCAAGCTGGTGGTCGAGGAAGACGGCAGCGACCTCGCAGCCGTGCTGTGGGATGGCTGCGATGCCGCCGTGGCCAGTCGACTCGCCTACCCCGAGGTGCGCGCTGCGCTGGCCGCCGCCGAGCGTGCGCACCGCCTGGACCCCGCCGCTCGGCGCCGCGCCGAAGCGGCATGGGAGGACTACTGGGCGGCGACCAGGCCGGTCGAGCTGACCGAGCCGGTGGCGGCACAGGCCGGACGCCTGGCTGGCCAGCACGCCCTGCGAGGCGCCGACGCGGTCCATCTGGCCAGCTTGCTTGCCGTCGGGACTGCGGCGACGATGTTCGCCGTCTGGGACGAGCGGCTGCGAGCGCGGGCGCGAGTGGCTGGCGTGCAGGTGGCCCCGGTGGCGTAGCTCGCCGAGGACGGTATGGCCGGCGGCGTGCCGCCGAATGCCACCATCAACGAACCGTCTCGCCACTAGCTCAGAGGAGGAGCGCGTCCGCGACCGTGCCCGCCGGCAGCTCGCCGGCGGCATGGGGGATGACCACGAACGCGTCCGACGCGGCCAGCGCGCCGGTCAGGTGCGAGCCCTGACCCTCGGTCGGCGTCGCCTCGAGCACGCCGTCGGGCGCGCGGACGAGCCGTGCGGTGAGCAGCGTCGTGCGGCCGTCGGCGGGGCGGGCGGGGACGGCCAGGCGGACCGGGACGTAGGGGGGCGCGGCGTCGCGCTCGCCCTGCAGCCGGCGCAGGGCGGGCCCGACGAACAGCAGGAAGCAGGCGACGGCCGAGAGCGGGTTGCCGGGCAGCCCGAAGACCAGCGTCACGTCGCGGCGGCCGAACCACAGCGGCTTGCCGGGCTTGAGCCGCACGCGCCAGAACGCCTCGCGCACGCCGCATGCCTCGAGCGCCGGCTTGACGTGGTCGTGCGGTCCGACCGAGACGCCGCCCGAGACGGCGAGCACGTCGCCGGCCAGGCCGGCCTGCACCGCGACGCGGGTGGCGTCCGGGTCGTCGGGCACGACCGGGTGGACCACGACCTCGGCACCGGCGCGCTCGGCCAGCAGCCGCAGCGTCAGGCGGTTGGACTCGTGGATCCGGCCGGGCTCGGGCGCGGCGCCGGGCTCCAGCAGCTCGGTGCCGGTGGCGAGCACGTGTACGACCGGCCGGCGGTGCACGGCGACCTCGCCGACGCCCGCCGAGGCGAGCGCCGTGACACACTGGACGGTGAGCGCCGTCCCGGCGGGCGCGAGCACGTCGCCGCGCGCGACGTCCTCGCCGCGGTAGCGCACGTGGAAGCCGGGCGCGAGCGCGCCGGCGGGCGTGACCGCGCCGTCGGCCACGCGCGCGTCCTCGACGCGCAGGATCGCGTCGGCGCCGGGCGGCAGCGCCGCGCCCGTCGTGATGCCCAGCGCGGTGCCGGGCGCCAGCTCGTTCTCGGCGACCTCGCCCGCCGCCACCTCGCCGGCGATCGTCAGCGCGGCCGGCGGGTGGGTGTCCGCCGCCCGCACGGCGTAGCCGTCCATCGCCGAGCGGTCGAACGGCGGCAAGTCCACCCCGCTGCGCGCGTCCTGCGCCGCGATCCGCCCGGCGGCCGCCCCGAGCGCGACGCGCTCGGCCGGCAGCGGGGCGGTGTGGGCCGCGACGCGATCCCAGGCCTCGCCCACCTCGAGGGGGCCCGTGCTCGCAGTGCTCACCCGCCGATGCGCGACATCGAGCGCGCGGGCTGGATGAACCCCGGCTCGCCGACGTGGTGCTTGAGCTCCTTGCGCCAGACCGCGTCGCGGACGATCTGCTCGAGCTCGTCGTCGTCGGCCCCGGCGCGCAGCGGCGCGCGCAGGTCGGTCTCGTTCATGGAGAACAGGCACGTGCGCAGCGTCCCCTCCGCGGTCAGGCGGACGCGGTTGCAGTCGCTGCAGAACGGCTGGGTGACGGGGGAGATGAACCCGATCTCCCCGCGCCCGTCGGCGAACGCGTAGCGGCGCGCGGTGCCGTGGCGCTCGCGCCCGAGCGCGACGAGCTCGTACTCGGTCTCGATGATGGCCTTGACCTCGGCGTTGGGCAGCACCTTGTCCATGTTCCACGCCTGGTCGGCGTCGAGCGGCATGAACTCGATGAAGCGCACCTCGTAGGGCTGCTCGCGCGCGAAGGCGGCGAAGCGCAGCACCTCGGCCTCGGTGAAGCCGCGGATCGCGACGGCGTTGATCTTGATCGGCCGCAGCTCCGGGTGGGCCTGAGCCGCCTCCAGGCCCTCCAGCACGCGGTGCAGCGCGTCGCGGCGGGTGAGCTGGAAGAAGCGGTCGGCGGCGAGCGCGTCGAGCGACACGTTGACGCGCCGCAGGCCGGCGCGGACCAGGTCACCGACCTGGGCGTCGAGCAGGTAGCCGTTGGTCGTGAGCGAGAGGTCGTGGACGTCCGGGATCGCGTCGATCGCCTCCACCAGCCGCCACAGCTCCTTGCG
>JBPCNM010000391.1:0-3466 GCA_051001255.1 Solirubrobacteraceae bacterium | reverse complement strand
GCCTGCTTGAGCGCCGCGCGGCCGGAGTGCTTGCCGAGCACGAGCGAGTTGGCATCGAGGCCGATGCTCGTCGCGTCCATGATCTCGTAGGTCGTGCGCTCCTTGATCACGCCGTCCTGGTGGATGCCGGACTCGTGGGCGAAGGCGTTGCGGCCGACGACGGCCTTGTTGGGCTGCACGACGTAGCAGGTCAGCCGCGAGACGAGTCTCGACGTGCGCGCGATCTCGGTCGTGACGGCGGTGGTGTGCAGGCCCGACAGCTCGCCGCGCGTGTGCAGGAGCATCACGATCTCCTCGAGCGAGGCGTTGCCGGCGCGCTCGCCGATGCCGTTGACCGCGCACTCCACCTGGCGCGCGCCGGCGAGCACGCCGGCGTAGGAGTTCGCGACGGCGAGGCCGAGGTCATCGTGGCAGTGCACGGACAGCACGACGTCGCGGAGCTCGGGGAGGAGCCGGTAGAGCCCCCCGAGAAACGCGCGATACTCCTCCGGGGTCGTGTAGCCGACGGTGTCGGGGACGTTGATCGTGGTCGCGCCCTCCTCGATCGCCGCGGCGCAGACCTCGGCGGTGTACTCGAGGTCGGCGCGCGTGGCGTCCATCGGCGAGAACTCGACGTCGTCCACGAAGGACTTCGCGTGCGCGACGGCCGCACGAGCCTGCGCCAAGACGTCCGCGCGGGTCGAGCGGAACTGGTGGACGATGTGGATGTCCGACGTCGAGATGAACGTATGGATGCGCGGTCGCTCAGCATCCCGTACCGCGCGGGCGGCGCTCTCCACGTCGGGGGCTTGCGCGCGAGCCAGGCCGGCGATGACGGGGCCTTGGACCTCACGCGCGATTGCCTCGACGGCCTCGAGGTCGCCGGGCGAGGCGATCGGGAATCCCGCCTCGATGACGTCTACTCCGAGGCGGGCGAGCTGCTGGGCGATCTCGAGCTTCTCGTGCGCGTTCAGCGAGATTCCCGGCGACTGCTCGCCGTCGCGCAGGGTCGTGTCGAAGATGCGAACGTGGTTGGGGTCGGTGCTGCTCATGACGGCTGGATGCTCCTTGCTGAAGGCTCGACGGGTCTGCTTCTCAGTCGGTATGCGGCAGTGCGGCCGCCACGCGTAACGCTCCCCCTAGCGGGGGAGCAGGAGAAGCAGGGAGAGTTCGAGCGCCAGCGTCATGCGGGCCCAAGTCTAGTAGAGGACGGGCGGGCTTGCCCAACCAGTAGCTGGTGCGCGAGACTGCGCCCATGGCGCGCGACATGGATGTTGGCCCCGCGGACGCGACCGTCGGCCGGGCGGGACCCGGGCGACTACGGCGCCAGCTGGTCGCCGGCGGGCGGATGCAGGACGACTGGTTCGAGGATCGCGTCGAACGGCTGCTGAAGTACATCGCGCAGCGCCCGGTGCGCCTCGCGCTCATGCTGCTGATCGCCGCCCGCGCTCTCGGCGGCCTGGCGTACTCGCTGTTCGAAGCCGACAGCGACTGGTTCGACGGCGCCTGGTGGGTGCTGGTCACGCAGACCACCGTTGGCTACGGGGACTTCGCGCCCGAGACCTTCTGGGGGCGCGCGACGGCCGAGATCGTGATGTGGACGGGCATCCTTGCCGTTGCGATCCTCACCGCCGCGCTGGCCGGCGTCATCGCCGAACGCCGCATCGAGCAGGCTAGACAGGCCGAGCCCGTATCGACGGTCAACCTCGACGACGACTTCGACCACCTCATCGCACGGCTGGAGTCCGACAACGACTACCTCTCCCAGCACCTGCGGCGGCTGAAGGACCTGACCAACGACCCAGACGTCGTCGAGGCGCTGCGGCTCGCCCACCAGCGAAGGGAGCAGGCCCATGAAGCGCAGCAAGGCCGTTAATCTCGCGGTCGTACCGCTGCTGGCGGCCGCATTCAGCGCCTGCGGCAGCTCGCAGGACGAGGAGGTCGCCTACTGCGTCGACAAGGACGACAAGGTCGTCGAGAATCGCTACTGCGACGGAAACCACAACGACGGCGGCGGCGGCTTCTTCTTCTTCTACGGCGCCGGCGGCCTGGGCCGCGGCGCGCGCGTGCCCTCAGGCGGTGAGCGGATCAACGCGGCCGACCGCGCCGCCTTCGCCCAGCGCGGCGGATTCGGCGCCAGCGCCAGCGACCGCGGCGTCGGACGCGCGACCGGCCGGGCCGTCGGCGGCGGCTCGTTCAGCAGCGGCGGATGAGGCGCTTCGGTCGAGCCGTCCTGGCGCGTTGATGGACCGCCACGACATCGAGCCGCGCTCGGGCTGGCCCGCGACGGTCGAGTCGCAGGGGCTGATCTACTGGAAGACCCCGCTGCCCGACGGCGAGGAGATCGCCTACTGGCATGAGAGCGCGCACTACTCGCTGACCGGCGACGAGGTCTACTCGACCGAGGCGGTCGCGCGGCTGATGATGGAGATGCTCGTCGAGGCCGGCGACTACATCATCGAGGAGAACCTCTTCTCGCAGATGGGGATCCCCGGCTGGGCGGTGCCGAAGATCAAGGAGACGTGGGCCAGCGAGCCGCCGATGATCTACGGCCGCTTCGACTTCGCCTACGGGCCCGACGGCGTGCCCAAGCTGCTCGAGTACAACGCCGATACGCCGACCGGCCTGCTGGAGAGCGCGGCCGTGCAGTGGCACTGGGCGGTGGAGGTCTTCGGGGACGGCGTCGATCAGTGGAACCTGCTGCACGAGATGCTGATCGCGCGCTGGACGGAGCTGCACCAGGGCGACCGGCTGATGGGCGACCGCGTGCACATGCTGCACACCGCCGGGGAGCACTCCGGCGAGGACTTCATGACGATCGGCTACCTCGCCGAGACGGCGCGCGCGGCCGGACTGACGTGCGAGGTGATGGCGATCGAGAGCCTCGGCTACCTCGAGGACCGCGGCTTCGTCGACCTCGAGGACCGCGAGGTGCGCACCGCCTTCAAGCTCTATCCGTGGGAGTGGATGATCCACGAGGACTTCGCCTTCAAGGCGCTCGAGCGTATGGGGCTCGGCGAGGGCAAGACCGTCTGGATCGAGCCGATCTGGAAGATGATGTGGTCCAACAAGGGGATCCTTCCGGTCCTGCACCGGCTCTTTCCGGAGAACCCGCACGTGCTGCCCGCGTTCTTCGACGGTGAGCAACCTTCGAGCCTGACCTCGTACGTGCGCAAGCCACTGCTCGCGCGCGAGGGCGCCAACGCTGAAGTCGTGCGCGCCGGCGACGTCGTCGAGAAGGGGCCGGACCAGGGCTACGGCGACGAGGGATTCGTCGTGCAGGCCTACGCCGAGCTGGGCGACTACGGCGCGGGCGGGCACCCCGTGCTCGGCGTCTGGACGGTTGACATGGAGCCGGCCGGCCTGGGCATCCGCGAGTCCGACGGCCTTTTGACCACCAACACGTCGCGGTTCGTGCCGCACGTCATCGCATAGGGAGAGGACGGGACATGCCAGACACGCCAGAACTCATCGGCCAGGTGCTCGC